>JBEKRA010000028.1:0-11359 GCA_049519195.1 Verrucomicrobiota bacterium | reverse complement strand
TTTGGCCTTGAAGGCCGCACTATGCCGTTTGCGTTTTGCTTTCATAGTCTGCTTTCTCTTCTCCAGCAGACCAGCGAAAGTCCATCTTAACTTGTGGTCCAATTTTTGGGGTCCACCTCAGGGTTTGGCTACATCGCATGGTATGCCATCATCGGTATAATGTTTCCGCTGCCCAAGCAGGAATTCAACTTGAGGATAAAAACCTAGACCCCGATCTTGATCTTTGCGCCAGTCATAATAGCCACAGTCGCGCAGAGCTTGCCGGACTGCCGCCGGTTCGACAATTTTCCCGTTGTTTGTCGCTAGTTTGTAAAGTGCCTCGGCAGATTCACCGCAGAGCGAGGCGCGGTCACGGAGTTTGCCCAAGTCCCGGTGAATGTGGTCAGCCAACACGTCGAAAAAATCGCCGTTGAATGTTTCGTCTTTTGCAGATGCTAATTTCAGACCAAATCGTTTCTCAAAACTTGTTTTATTTGGTTTGGGCGGGCGGCCCGGCAATTGTTGCGCTGGCGTCTGATTCTTCCTGTCAAGCAGAGCTGCCACGGCTTGCACGTCCTGCTCAAGATCATTCAGCAATGCCCGGACAATTTCTTGCGACAATGGAACGCGCCGCTGATTGTCTGCCAATTCAACTCCGCGCTCTGCAAGGAACATCAAAAGATTGAAACGGCGCACGCGAGCATCTGAACGCAAATCACATTTGATATTTGCTGATGAAATTTTGCCAGCTTCATGCAGGCGTTTGGCAAATGGGCAATTTTTCGTTTTGCGCAACCACAAATGCTCAGCCTCCTCCGGCGTGCGGCGGTGGTAGTCCAAAATATCCTTCAATTCTTTCATCGCAATTTCAAATGAAGCCGTTTGTTGAGGAAAGAAATCGCGATGCCGTTCACAGATGGTCAATAAATGTTCCCTGATCAATTCGCGCGGGAAATTCTTTCCGCGTGCGCGCTCGCGCAGATTCGGATGACCTTTTTCGCGCGTATGATTTTCGAGCATTTGTTCAACAGGACGGCTGTCATAGTTTTTGACCGCTTCATCCAATGCGACTTTCACCATCTGCAATTTATCCGTGGGTTGTCCGTTGGAATCTTTTGCCCAAGACGCATCAGATTCAATCTCATGAAGGAGCGACGCGCGGAATGCCGGAGCGCAAAAGGCGTGCTTCGTCCATTTAATGATTTCCTTTTGATCCAATTCATCACCCCACGGATACGCGCCTTCTTCTGTGAGGTGATAATCGTATCCACGATGTTTAACGATATGGCGGATACAAACCACCAGCGCTTCGGGGCTGCCCAGCTTTCCAGTAATTGCCCGGTGGCGATGTTCAAATGCCCGTTCAAAAACTGCTGGATTGTTCCATTTTTCCTTCAGCCGCTCCGGCGTAAGCAATCCATGCCGAATAATCCACTTCTGCAAATCCATTTCGCGTTTTGCTCGCGATTGTCGCGCATGACGCCACGCTCGTTTTTGACGGCGGTTTTTTAGCGGTGCGGCTTCCGGCAACGACACAAGAAAAGTATGAGCAAAAATCGGCTTTGGCCCTTTGCGCAACCAAAGGCCAATCCCCTCGATGCCAATATCAATGCCGAGAACAATTGCGCTCTCATAGAACGGATGTTTTTTCCAATCAAATGGCGCGACGGTTGCAGATGTCTTTTTGAGTGGATAATCAATGGTTGACATAATTTTTGGATTTCATTATTCGTAATCGCAGATCAAAACCTGCGGGTCAGGACAAACTTGTCGGCCGGAGAGCAAGCCTGACTCCAAACCGCAACTCTGGCACATTTTCTTGGGGCAATCGCGCAAGCGGTCAGCCCCTTTTTTATTTTCAGAATATCCGTGGAAGCGGTTGTTTCTTTCAGAACGTAAGTTTTCATGTCCACTTTTCCTGATGGCAGATCATGGGGCGATGCTACGCCTGGCGGGGGAAATTAAAAAGCTAAAATACTGAAATGCTGAAACAAAGGGCAAAAGCTGAAATACTGAAAACTGAAAGCAGAAATTTTGCGCTCTTTGTGCTTTTTTGCGGCTACAGAAATAGTTAAACCGCTCGAGCCTTGGGAATTTGGCATTTTCAACATGTGGCTCGAAACATCCGGCCACAGGCCGGACGCTACAAGCGCCATCGGCGCGGCATCTTTGCAGCCTGACGCGCCCCACCGGTTCAACGCTTCGTTGCATTGTTTCCACCTTCATTTCATTTCGGCGCGACGGGGAGGATGTCCTGCCAGTTTGGGAGCGGTTGCCACGGGTTTTCCTCGTCGCCCGGATTTGGGATTTCAACCTTGCTGACGCGGCCTTGGTAGATGCGGTTCATTGTCGGGGGTAGTTGATAGTTGATAGTTAATCAGTGTGGGCGTGAGGCGGAAATTTTCAATGACCGGCGCTTGAATGTCACCACATATTCCGGGCAGCCAATCTGTTCGGCCAACTTCCGGTCGGACATGGTGCCGAGCTGGGCGAGTTGTTTTTGTGTCCAGACATGACGCGCCGGGGAGCGATTGGGAATGTCAAGACGGAGGCGGCGTTTGGTGACCGAAACAGTGCTGCGTTTGATTTTCTTCGCCACTTCGGAATCGGGCATGGTGCCCAGCAACTGGTCTTCTTCCGGCTGCCAGTAATCCATAATCTGATCGGGCTTGGGTCTACCCAATTCTTGGCGCTTGGCGCGGACGGCTTTGAGCGGATGCCTCGTCAGGCGGGCCACCTCGGCATCGGGTTTCACGCCCAACAATTCCAATTCCCAAGTTGTCCACGGCTTATGTTCGTAGTGGCAGGGAATGCCAAGCTGGCGTCGCCGATGAGACACCTGATAAAGCGGACGGCCGAGCAATAAAGCCACCTGTGCATCCGGCCGGGTGCCGAGAACCTTGTCATCTTCCGGCCGCCAGGGTTTGAGCAGGCGGATGTGCAATAAACTTCGCTTTTTGCGGATGGAATGGAGGGAGCGTCCCAGCTTGCGCGCCAGTGCGCGGTTGGATTTCTTTCCCGCCAGCAACGCCGCTTCCGCCGCCGTATAATGTTTGCCGCGCGCTACCATTTTCATATCCACATTTCCTGATGGGCAGCCTTCGTTGGACTCCGGCTCGCCGTGCAGATTGTGCGGCGATGCTACGCCCGGCGGGGGAAAATAAAAGCTAAAATGCTGAAAGCTGAAATTGGGAAAGCAGAAATGGTGGCTACAGACAATTACGCCAGCCACCGCGGCGCTCAGAAGGGGACGAGGGCATCTAGGGGGACGCTGGCAACCCGTCGTCCGTGCGTGTCTGCTGCGCTATCCGTCCTGCCGGTTTAATTCGTAATTCAAAATCGAGAGGCAATAAACCGCAGCCGTTTCAACGCGCAGAACCAGTTTGCCAAGTGAAACCGGCTGCGCGCCGGAATTTTGAATCGCCTGCAATTCTTCCAATGTAAAATCACCCTCCGGCCCAATCCAGACGGCGGCGCTTTGCGGACGGCACCCGTGCTTGGTTTGAAATTCCTCAAAACATTCGCGCGGATGGCGGCGTTCGGTCTGTAGCGAGCCGACGAGAGAGAATTCAATTTTTTCGGGGCGCGTGAGGAATTGCTGAATCGTCACCGGCGTTTCGATTTTTGGCAGCCACAGCGCGCCGCACTGTTTGATGGCTTCAATCGCGACGTGCTGCCATTTCTCGCGTTTGTCGGCGGCGGCTTCGGCATCGAGGTGCGTTGCAACGCGCTCGGTCAGCAGCGGCACGATGCGGCTCGCGCCCAGCTCAACGGATTTCTGGATGATGTCCTCGATGATTTTCCCCTTGGGCACCGCCACCAGCAGCGTGACGGGGCAGGGCGGGGATGGCGTGAAATTCTTCAGCGACACGGAAAGCGCGACGGCATCGCGCGAGCAATTGTCAACGGTGCAAAGGAATTCATTCCCGATGCCGTCCAGGACGGCGACCATCTCGCCGTATTTCACGCGCAGGACGCGCAGCGCGTGGTGCGCCTCGCGCCCGTGCAGCCGAATAGTGGGACGGGCTTCCAGCCTGTCCAGCTTGTTCGCTGTTGAGAATGACAGGCTGGAAGCCTGTCCCACTTGTTCGGGCTTCAGATAAAAGCGGTGCATGGTCATTTATGATTGATGATTTACGATTGATGATTTGCCGGCGACTGGCACATTAAATCGCCTATGAATCCTGTGGAGCTTAAACAACGAACCATGCAATTTGCCGTCCGCATTTTGAAATTTGCGGATAGTTTGCCCAACAAACCATCGGGGCGAACCATTGCCAATCAGGTCGCCCGCAGCGGAACATCGGTGGCGGCCAACTATCGCGCGGCATTGCGCGCCAAATCGCGGGCGGACTTCATCAACAAAATTACGACGGTGCTGGAGGAAGCGGACGAAACAGCGTTTTGGATTGAATTGACCGAACTTGCGAATTTGCTTCCCGCAAAGCGGCTTGCCGCATTGCACGCGGAAGCCGAAGAATTGACGAAGATTTTCAATGCCACGAGAATGACTGCTCGCAATCATAGATCGTAAATCGTAAATCGTAAATCGTAAATTCATCTGAACAGGCTTCTGGCCTTTTCAAAAAAACTTTTGCTGATGGGGTTGACGTTTTCGTCGCAAAGTCCGGCAAACTCCTGAAGTTTGGCCTTTTGTTCAGCCGTCAGGCGCGTCGGCACCTCGACCTGCACGCGCACGTGCAAATCGCCCTGGCCGTGGCCATGCAGGTTTTTCACGCCCTTGCCTTTGACGCGGAACGTCGAATGCGACTGCGTGCCGGCGGGGATTTTAATAATCGCCCTGCCTTCGAGCGTCGGCACTTCAATTTCCGCGCCGAGCGCGGCCTGGACGAAACTCACCGGCACTTCGCAGAGCAGGTCATCGCCGTCGCGCTGGAAAATTTCGTGCTGCTTGATGTGCAGCATCACGTAAAGGTCGCCCGGCGGCCCGCCGCGGAATCCGGCCTCGCCATTGCCGGACGAACGGAGGCGCGAGCCGGCGTCCACGCCCGGCGGGATGCGCAGCTTGATTTTTGAGCCGCGCTGCTGCTTGCCCTCGCCGTGGCACGATTTGCACGGCTTTTCCAGAATGTGTCCCGCGCCCCGGCATTGCGGGCACGTTTGCGCGATGCTGAAAATGCCGCGCGACATGAGCACCTGTCCGCGCCCGCCGCACGTCCCGCACGTTTTCATTTTTGAACCGTGCTCCATGCCGGAGCCGTCGCAGGTTTCGCACTTGTCGAGCTTGGAGACGGAGATTTCCTTTTCGCAGCCAAGCGCGGCCTCTTCAAGCGTGATTTCCAGATCGTAGCGCAAATCGTCGCCGCGCTGCGGGGCCGACGGGTCGTGGCCGCCGCCGAAGAAACTCTCAAAAATGCCGCCGCCACCCGCGCTGAAGACCTCGCGGAAAATATCGAACGGATCATGGAAGCCGCCCGCGCCGCCGAATCCGCCAAAACCGCGGCCGGCGCGCTGGCGCGGGTCGAACGCGGCGTGGCCGTATTGGTCGTAGGCGGCGCGTTTCTGCGGGTCGCTCAACGCCTCGTAAGCCTCGCCGAGTTCCTTGAATTTTTCCTCGGCAGCCTTGTCGCCCGGATTTTTGTCCGGGTGAAATTTCACGGCCAGCTTGCGGTAGGCCTTTTTGATTTCCTCGTCTTCGGCGTTCCGGTTCACGCCGAGGACTTCGTAATAATCTCGCTTGGACATCAGGAATGAATTTACGATTTACGATTTACGCGCCCGAATAAATCAGGCCGGCGCCCCGGGCTTTTTGGCGACAATCACGGTGGCTGGGCGCAGCAGCCGGTCGCGCAGCTTGTAGCCCTTGCGCAACTGCTGGAAGACGTGGTCTTCGGGCACTTCGGAAGTTTCCCGCTGCGAGACGGCCTCGTGCAGCGCCGGGTCGAACGGTTTTCCGGCGGCGTCAATTTCCTCGACGCCGGCTTCGGTCAAAACCGTTTTCAATTGCTGCTGGATCATCGCGACGCCGGCCTGCATGGAGGCGGGCTTGCTGTCCCCGGCACTTTGCGCGGCGGCCTGCGCCATTTCAAAATGGTCGAGCACGGGCAGCAGTTTTTCAATCAGGGCGGCGGCGGCAAATTGCGCGGTTTCAATGCGCTCGCGCGCGGCGCGTTTTTTGAAATTCTCGAAATCGGCGGTCGTGCGCAGCAGCCGGTCCCAGTTTTCATCGGCGCTGGCCGCGCGCGTCTTGAGTTCCTCGATTTGTTCCGGCGTCAGCCCGACCGCGACCGGCGCAACGGCTCCCGCCAATCCGGCGGCGGCCGGCGCGGCGCTTTCGTTTTTGTTGGTGTTTGACTCGGATTTTTTCATGTTGTCCTGTCCCGCGCAAATCAGCGCGGGTCGTCAGGTTAGACGATTTCCCGGCGACCGGCAACCCGGTTGAACCGGCGGGTCACTTCGGCGGGATGATTTTTTGGAATTCCGGCAGGTTGCGCAACATGTCGAAGCGATGGTCGGCGCGGTTGGTGGCGGCCAGGTCGCTGGCTTTGGGGTCGAGCTTGAGGCGTTTGGCGTTCAAATCCATGGCGATGCGCAAATCTTCGAGCGCGTCACCGGTCTTTCCCAACATGGCCTTGAGCGCGGCGAGGTCGTAATACGCCTCGGGCCGGAATTGTTCGGGCGCGATGGTGACGAGTTTTTGGAGTATGGCCTCGAGTTTGTCAAAATGACTGTAACCCAGTTTGTTGTAGAGCTGGGCGAGGTTGGCGGCTTCGTTGTAGGTGAGCGCTGAATTGGTGAGCGCCCGGTCGAACAGGGCTATGGCGTCGTTGGTTTGCTGCATCTGAAGGTAGGCGTCGCCGAGCGCCAGCAGGTTTTTAATGTTGTCGGGGTGCGCGTGCGCCTCGGCTTCCATTTGTTGCAACTGGGCGGTCGCCTGGGTGTTGTTGGCGGTTTGCTGGGCAATCTGCTTTTTGATTCCTTCAATTTGATCAATGACGCCGATGATCTGGCCGTTGTAAGGATCCAGTTTCTGGCAGGTTTTGGCGACAATGAGCGCATCGTCAAAACGCTGGAATTGATAGAGGAAGTTGACATACCGGATGACCGCTTCGGGGCTGTAAGGACAGAACGCAAACGATTGTTTGAAGGCGAAGTCGCACTCCTTATACAACTGTTGAGCCTCCGCGTCGCTCTTGGGCCGGTAAGGCAGGTATTGCGAATCCGGCGGCTGCGGATAATTCATCAGCAGGTGGAGCCGCCAAGCATAAATGCCGGCCTGCGAACTGCGCAGTTTGGAGAAGGCCTTTTGCCCGCCGTCGTCGCGGATGAATTTCCGGTCGCCGGTGAAACCGGTCAAATCATTGTGCAAATAAATCTTTTCCACCCAATCGGTGATTTGCTGGACCTTGGTGTCGTAGGTGATCCAGTTGCCGATCGTGCGCTCGCAGTATTTGCTCCAGAATGCGTGGTCCCGTTTGTAAACGTCATCGGGCAGCGTCACGATGGGGTTGCGGTTGATTTTCATGATGATCCCAAACGGCGTCTCGTAGGGATACATCCATTCGAGCGGGAAGCTCTCTTCGATGTAGAATTCATTCGTCGGGTTGTGGTCAAAGATGACCTTGCACAGCAGCCCGTTGATCATCATCACGGCGACCTGCCCGGAGACCGAAACCCGGCCATATTGATCTGGCTGGCTCACGTCCTCGCCTGGCTGGAGCCGGCCCTCTCTGGAGCGGGTTGCGGCGTCCTTCTCGTAATTCTCAAAACAATGCGCCGAATCGTCCGGCGACGGTATGTAAATTTCCGCTGACGGATAAACGCCCTCCTTGCGCCAACGCGCCTCGATGGCGGCGCCGCGAGCCGTGAATGGCTGGTCGAGCACGTTGTAGAGCAGTTTGGAAATGCCCTCAATCAATGCGCTCCCCGAATTACCGCTGCCCAAATCGCCGCCCGACGTCGCGATGTTGCCCTGCTTGGCCATGCCGGCCAAAGCGATGCCATATTTGAAAAACCGGCTGAAGAACGGCGGGTCCTGCTGCTGGCTGCGGAAGTATTGCGCGCGGAGATAATCCAGATACGTGCCGTCCGCCAGCGCGTTTTGCGTGATGAGATAAACGTCGCGCCGGTCGAAGGCCGGGTCCATGGGCTTGTCCTTCGGCGGGACGAAGCTTTCGCAGAAAATCATATAGGTTGGGCAGAACCGGCCGGGGTCGGTGCCGCCGAACAGGATGGTGTTGCGGTCCATTTCAGGATACACCAGTTTCCCCTTCACCGGGTCCTTCATCATCTGCTCGCGCAATTTGGAGTCGTAGCTGAATTTCCCGTCCGGCCCCTCGAACGGCGGCGTGAACATGTCATGCCCGAACCAGTAGCCGAACCAGTGGTTGCGCTGCTCGCACTTGGCCCAGTGCGTCAGCCCCGAATACACCGGCGTCAGCAGGAACAGCGCCAGCGTGATCGCCACCGGCGCGCGGTTGCGGTAGACCAGAACGGCGGCAATGAACGCGATGACGGTGAACACCAGGATTGAGGCGCCGATGACCGGCAGGCTGTATTGATTGGGCGCGATAATGCGGGGCAACGATTCAAACACCTGCTTGAAACCGAGGTTTTCACGGTCGAAGAACGCCAGATAGGCCGCCACAGCCAGGAAGAAGGCGGCTCCGACGGCGAACATTTGCGCATAAAACCGGTCGTCTCCGGTCACGGCGCCGGCACTGTTTTTGACCTTCAAAAACCACTGCGCCGTCATAGCCGTGAGCACGAACGCCGCCGCCATGGACATGAATAGCAGCAGTATCCGCGCGTAAGACAACAGACCAGCGCCGCCCAAAAAAGTGGTGCTTACGCTGTCATAAAAGACCGTGACCGTCGGCACGATGCTGACCAGGCCCAGCATCAGGGCGACAACGCGAAAACTCCGGTAATGCGTGGCCATGTAGGCGCACACCAGCGCCAGACCATAGCCGATCAAGATGGCGATGACGGCGTGCGAAGCCGTAAAGAACACCTTGTTTTCATCCGCCGACTGGCGGTCGGGCGTCGTGTTCATCAGCACCGTCAGCAGGATGCCGACGCAGGCATAAATCGCAGCCAGCCCGATGATCCACGCCCGCTCGCGCTTCTGCATTTTGAACAGGAAAAGGAACGGCAGCAGCGCGACGAACAGGAACACCCAACTGAACGAATTCGCCAGGCTCCCGGACACCATGCCCAGTTGCATGATGAAACGCAGCCAGCCGTCGGCGGTCGTCAGGGGAGTGGGATTGGCCCTTTCATATTGTCCGCGGGACAGCGCGTGGAAGAATCCCTCCACCGTGCGCGGATAGCCCCATTGCATTGGCGGGTCCGTCATGCCCGAAATCGCTTCGTAAAAATAGAACGACACGCCCAGCGCCCAAAGCAGGCCGCATACAACCACCACGAGCCAGCCATGTTCTTGTTTCCAAGTGTTCCATGCCAGCACCGTGAAGGCGATGCCGGCAATCAGGGCGAGCGCCACGCAAGCGGCCCCCTGGCCGGGAACGGCGCACAAAAACAAAAATGCCGCCGCCAAAGCCCCATCACGGCAAAGCTCGTTGAACGTTTCCTTCGTGAAAATCGCCAGCCAGACGTAAGCTACGATGGACGCAATGCCCACGGCATGAAGAAGGAATTCCAAAGTCGGCGCAAGACCTTCCAGCGCCGGAACCACATGGGCGCTCTTCAAAATCAAAATGCCGAGGTAAATGATGCTGTTGCCCAGAAAAAAGCTGCGGCCCAGCTTGTAATGGGTCATGGCGACGGCGACTTCGATGCCCATCGCGGCCACCAGCATCGTCTGATGGATCGTCGCGCACACGCCAAAAAAGAACATCGCGATGTAGAGATAACGTCTCTGGTGCGGCGCATAAATCCAGCGGAACAGACACACCGCCACGACCATCAGCCACGGCACGTCGAACACTGAAATGCGGTTGATGACGACCGATTCCTTCCACATGAAATTGTCGAAGCCCAGCATCAGCCCCGCCGTGATGCCGCAGACGACGCAGATGGCGCCCTCCCATTTGCGGTTCATCTCCTTCAACTCCGCGATGCCCTCGATGAGCATGCTGCTGCCGCGCGACACCATGAGGCCGACCAGCCCGCAGGCCATCGCCGCCGCGAACGATTCGCCCACCTCCACGCGCCACGTGACGCTGCCAAACGGCACGATCACCGTCCAAAGCCACGAGTAGATTGCCCAGAAAGGATAGCCCGGCGGATGCGGGATGCCCGCGTAGAACGACGCCGTGCAAAGTTCGCCAGAATCCTCCAGCGTCAAATCCGGCGCGACCGTGAGCAGATAAGCCGTCCAAATGACGGCGAAACAGACGATCAAGGCCAGCCAGTCAATTCCCCGGAAGAGCGGGGCCACTTTCACCGGCGCCGGCGCGGGCGCCGGCTTGCCGGCTGGCGATTTTCCTGTGTTCGATTTTGGTTTTTCCATCGGGTGTTAATCAGTTTGCTTGCGGAATGGCGTAAAAGGCGAAATAAAACCCGAATTGCTGCGGTTTGTCCAATCAAAAGTGAAGACGGACAGATTGTTCTGTTCGGACTGACGGCTCGTCACGGACACCGCGTAGCTTTGGTTGCTCAACATGGCGATGACGAATGGCTGCCGGGAACCGCCGGTGGGGGCGGCGTTTTCAGAATTGATGACCAGCATGGTGAGCAGCGCGCAGGCCGTGGCCGGCGTCAGCCAGCCCGCCAGCCGGATCATGCGCGGCACGCTCGCGGCGCGCGCCAGGAAAAGGCGACACCTAAGCGTCACCGACGCCCGGCGCGGACGCCAGGAACGCAGCCGGTTCTCCAGCCCGTCCTCCGTAGCGATACTGCGGAGGGTGGATGATTTCATCTCGTTCTCGTTCATAAACAGCTCCTTCCAGTTGAAGTTTGATTTTCTGCAAACCATAGCGGTAACGACCCGCCGCCGTGTTCGGTGAAATGCCCAGCAGTCCGCCGATTTCCTCAAACGTGAACCGGTGCCAGATTTTCAGCACAATCGCCTCGCGTTGCTCCACTGGCAATGCGGCCAGACAATCCATCGCCGCGCGTTCGGCGGAGCTTTCGCCCGGCGATTTTTCAAACCAGCGCAGCGATTCCAGGTCCCGCGTCAGCCGACGCCACAGCGAGCGGCGGTGATTCAGCGCGCGGTTCCGGTAACTGCGCACGCAATAATGCTCCGGCTCCAGCGGCAACTTGCCAAGTGGCGGTGCCACCATTTTCAACAGAGCCAGAAACGTTTCCTGCAACACGTCCTCCGCCTCGCCGTGGCTCAAGCCCAGCGCGCGGCCATAAAGAATCAACTCCGCCGCCTTCTCCGCGTATAGCGCCTCGCACCAGACAAATTGTTTGGGACCTGTCACGTTTTCACAGGATAGACACCACAACC
>JBEKRA010000027.1:0-11438 GCA_049519195.1 Verrucomicrobiota bacterium | reverse complement strand
GCCGCCGTTGCGATGCCGGACAGTCCGCCGCATATCTCGAGTTGCGGCTCGAAAGCGAACAACCCAATGCCAATCACGACTGGTGAAATTCCGCACAACCATCCAAAATTCGGGTGGCTGCGGCTTTCGATCATCCAGCCGGCAATTCCAAAGGCGAGCGCGTCATACAGCAGATGACTCGTCGAGAAATGAACCCACTGGCCGGTGACGAGCCGCCAAAGTTCTCCATTGGCGACAGCCGGCCGGTTATAGACCAGAACCGGTTGGAGGCTGGGAAAAACATGGACGACAACCGCCAACGCCACCATTGCCAGCGTGATTGCGGGAACGCGTGGAGCTATGCGGATTTGGTTCTGCGTGACCACAGGAAAAACGCTCCCATCCCGGCCAGAAGAATTAAATCAACAACGTTCATGCTTCCCGCCCCTTTGTAGCCGGGCTTTTCGACAATTTTGAACTCCTCCGGCGAATTTTTGACCCGGTCTTTGAACTCGGCTAGCTGCCCCTGAAGGTTGGCCACAAGGTTTGTGGCGGCTCCTTTGAAGCCTAGCTCGCTGTTGTTCCGCAATTCTTCGGTCAGGTTCACCGGCGTGGCGGAAGCCTTCACCCGGCTGGTGCCCGGCGCGCGGAACAACAACTTGCGGCTGGCGATGTCATAAACCACCGCGTCCATCATGGTCTTGGTGTCGTTCTTCTCGCCCTGAACGACGTAGGCGCCCACCACCGTCCAGTAGGTCAACGAGAGCAATCCTTCATCCGTGAATTGGACTTGGTCATATGAGAGCAGGACAACGACATCAACTCCGAACATGGAACGGATTTGATCGAGATTGGCAAAGCCGCCTCCGGATGTCAGATAGGCCGATGGAATCAATTCAATGGACTGCACGAACGGATATTTTTTGAAATCACCGCTGATTTGCTTCATCAATACCATTTTTTGCTCCTCGGTGAACCCGGCGTTGCCGCCATCAAAAGAATAGTTGCCGCGCGATCCCGTTTGCTCCTCCGGCACAAAAGCGATGCCGACCTTCAGCGGCAGCGACAGCACCGGAATGGCCGGCGCATCCACGTGCCCGGACTGGTTCGGATAAAGATATTGCACGACACTGCTGTTGTAATGGTGGTTCGGCGAGTTGAACATTGCGCAGCCGGCCACGAAGGCCAGCAGACTGGTGGCAACGATTATCTTCACGAGTTTTGGATGTTTGGTTTTCATATTGTCCTTAATTCCTTTCCGGCGGCCCGGCATGAACCGGCACGCCTGCACTTCGAATTTTCAGGTTTTGTTTCATGCGATGCAAATTAGCAAAACACAGGGAACAGGGTTAATTGATAAAATTTGCTGGAGCATTGATTTATGCAATCGAAATCACAAGTAAATTCGCGCGTTTACAGGCCCGATTCCCTGATTCGATTTAGGCTTTCTCCTTTGGTGTTTTTAATTCATGTTTCCGGCATGGAATTGTCCGCCAAAGAAATCCGCCAGGCCGTCCGCGCCGCGCTCGCCGAAGACATCGGCAGCGGCGACGCGACGACGCTGGCGACGGTTCCCGAAAACGCACTGGCCCGGGCGGTCATGCGCGCGCGCGAACCGCTCGTTGTCGCCGGACTGGATTTCTCCGAGACCGCGTTCTCTGAGCTTTCGCCGAGAATCAAAATCCAAAGGAAAATTTGCGATGGCCGGCGCGTCAAGGCCGGTGCGACATTGCTGAAAATCTCCGGCCCGGCGCGCGCCATCTTGAGCGCCGAGCGCGTCGCTTTGAATTTTGTCCAGCGGCTTTCCGGCATCGCGACGGCGACCTCGCAATTTGTCGAGGCGGTTCGCGGAACGCCCGCGCAGATTCTTGACACGCGCAAAACCACGCCCGGCTGGCGGCGATTTGAGAAATACGCCGTCGCCAGCGGCGGCGGGAAAAATCATCGCCTCGGCCTTTTTGACATGATTTTCATCAAGGACAATCACATCACCGCGCTCCGGAATGAGAAGCCGAACGCCATCGCCGCCGCCGTCGCGCGCGCCCGCGAAAAATTTCCGAAGCTGAAGGTGGAGGTCGAAGCCGACACGCTGGAACAGGTCGAGCAGGCCACCGATGCCGGAGCGGACATCATCCTGTTCGACAACATGACGACCGCGCAATTGCGGCAGGCCGTGAAAATGGTGAAAGGCCGCGCGAAAACGGAGGCCAGCGGAGGCGTAAACTTGAAAATCGTTCGCGAAATCGCGAAGACCGGCGTGGATTTTATTTCCGTCGGCGCGCTCACCCATTCCGCGCGAGCGGTGGACATTGGCTTGGATTTTGAGAAATGAATTTTAACGTAAAGTCGCAAAAACGCGGAGACGCAAGGTTTTCAAAATTCTTTGCGCCCTGGCATCTTTGCAGTGCTATCTCCCAATATCGTCGCGTTCTGCGAAGATTTTCCGGCAATGTAGTGGCACAGGCGTCTCGCCTGTGTGTTTCAGCAAAGTTGTCGCCCGTTACAAAACACACAGGCGAGACGCCTGTGCCACTTTGGTTGCGGCGAAAGCCGCGCTATGCCTTTGCGTTTATTTCCAGATGACCACCGACGCCAAAATTCTATCCGCGTTGCGCGCCAATCCCGACGGCGTTTCGGGCGCGGAACTCGCGGAGCAGCTCGGCATCAGCCGCGCGGCGGTCTGGGCGCGCATCGAGGAGTTGCGCTCGCTCGGCTACGAAATCGAGGCCGGCCCGCATTTTGGCTACCGGCTGGTCAGTTCGCCGGACGCGCTGCACGCGGATGATTTGCTGGCGCGGCTCGGCAAAACAAAGGTCATCGGGCGCGACATCCAGGTTTTCGAGCAAACCACTTCCACAAATGACGTGATTGAAAAACTCGCGCGCGACGGCGTTAGGGAGGGTGTCGTGGTTTTCGCCGAGTCGCAAACGAGCGGGCGCGGACGGCTCGGACGGAAATGGATTTCGCCGGAGCGCAAGGGACTTTGGTTTTCCATTTTGTTGCGGCCGGATTTGCGCCCGCAGGAAGCGACGCAATTGACTGTCGCCTCGGCAACCGCGTTGCGCCGCGCCATTCAGGGTGAAACCGGATTGTCGCCTGAAATCAAATGGCCGAACGACATTCTGGCTGGCGGAAAGAAAGTCGCGGGCATTTTGACCGAATTGAGCGCGGAACTGGATCGCGTCAAGCACGTCATCCTTGGCGTCGGCGTGGACGTGAACCAGGGCGCCGGCGAGTTTCCGCCGGAATTGCGCAAGCTCGCGACCTCGCTCAAAATCGAATCGGGCCGGGCGATTTCGCGCCCGGAACTGGCGGCGGCTATTTTGCGCGAACTGGATTCCGATTACGCGCGGATTTGCGCGGGGAAGTTCACCGCCATCGCCGACGAATGGGAGGCGCACTGCGCGACCATTGGAAATGAGGTGACGATCCAGATCGGCGGGCGAATGATTCGCGGCCGCGCCGAATCGCTGGACGACGACGGTGCGTTGCTCGTCCGCACCGAACACGGCCACCTGGAACGCATCACCGGCGGCGACGTGACGCTGGAGAAGTGAATCCGCCAATTGCGCGAATGAACGCGAAATTTTTGGAAAAAGAATTTTAATCTGCGACAATTCGCGAAATTCGCGGATTTATGATTTTTCTTTTCGACATCGGCAACACGCATACGCACGTCGGCCTGGCAGACGACCGGCGCGTGCTGCGGCAAATCAATGTTCCAACGTGCGAATGGTTTGGCGGGAAAGCCGCCGCGCTTGTCAAAAAGTTCGCCTGCGGTGGAAGAATTGACGGCGCGGTTTTGTGCAGCGTCGTGCCGCGCGCGACGCCTCTTGTCCGCAAATTTGCCGCCCAATTCGGAGTGCCGGGCACCGGCCCGGCTCGAAAGGGGAAAAGCGCACACGCCGGGGCGGCGCCCGGCGTTCCGATGCTCGAATTGACCTCGAAAACCGTGCGTTGTCTGGGCATTGATTATCCCAAACCAAATTCCATCGGTCCGGACCGGCTGGCAAACGCGGTGGCCGCGCGCCGGCGTTTTGGCGCGCCGGTGGTGGTCGTGGATTTCGGGACGGCGGTGACATTTGACGTTGTGAATTCCAAGGGCAATTACGCCGGCGGCATCATCGCGCCGGGCCTGGCTGCGATGACGGATTATCTGCACGAAAAGACGGCGCTGCTGCCGCGCATTGAAATTCATGAAATTAACACCACCATTGGCAAAAGCACGGAACAGGCGATGCTCATCGGCGCGGTGCATGGCTACCGCGGCCTCGTGCGTGAATTGATCGCGGAGTTGAAACGCGAACTGCGCGCGAAAAAACTGCCGGTGGTGGCGACGGGCGGTTACGCGAAATTGATGGCGGCAAAACTGCCGGAGATTTCCGCCGTCGCGCCGGATTTGACGCTCGAAGGCCTGCGTCTCGTCTGGCTGGCTCCTGTTGTCCCGCTGGAAAATGACACCGGCGGCCCGGCCCCGCCTTGATTATCAACTAGTTTTTTCGTGCGCGCCGGCGCCGGCATCCGTATCTTTCCATCGCTTTATGGCAATGATCAAACCCTTTGCCGCGCTGCGACCGAAACCGGGACTCGCCCAGCAAATCTGCGAACTGCCCTACGATGTGTTGTCGTTGGACGAAGCGCGCGGGCTTGCCGCCGGCAATCCGTTGAGTTTTTCCCACGTCAGCCGGCCGGAGGTGGATTTGCCGCCTGGCACTGACATTCACGCGCCGGAAGTTTATGAGAAGGGCCGGGACAATTTTCAGAAACTCATTTCACAAGGCGCGCTGAAACAGGATTCGCAGCCGTGTTTTTATTTGTATCGGCAAGTCATGGGCCGGCATTCGCAAACCGGCCTCGTTGCCACCGCCAGTTGCCAGGAGTATCTGCTCGGCGTCATCAAAAAACACGAGCTGACGCGCACGGACAAGGAGGACGACCGCACCCGCCACATTGAGGCGCTGAATGCGCAGACCGGGCCGGTTTTTCTTGCGCATCGCGGCAGCGAATCGCTGGACAAATACATCGCCAAAAAAACCTCCAAAAAGCCGGAGATTGACTTCACCGCCGCGGACGGCGTGCGGCACTCGTCGTGGACGGTTTCCGATGCCGACGACATCAAATTCATCGAGCAGGCGTCCGCCGGGATTCAACGGCTTTACATTGCCGACGGCCACCATCGCAGCGCGGCGGCGGCACGGGTGTTTCAAGATCGCAGCGGCGCGGGCGGCAGCGGTTTTTTTCTCGCCGTGATTTTTCCGCACGACCAGATGCAGATTCTGCCCTACAACCGCGTGCTGAAGGATTTGAACGGGTGGACGCCGGAGCAGATTATGGAAATTCTCGGCGCGGCCTTCGCCATCAATCCGGAAGCCTTGCCACAGCCCGAACGGCCGCATGAATTTGGTTTTTACATGCAAGGCAAATGGCACACGCTCATTTTCCGCGAAAAATTTCTGCAATTGGACAAACCCGATGAAAATTTGAAGGACGAGCTTTCCCGGAAAAAAAGGACCCACGTTGAAGGTCTCGACGTGATGCTGCTGCAGGAACACATTCTCAAGCTGGTTTTCGGAATTGAGGATTGCCGCACGAGCGACCGCATCCATTTTGTCGGCGGCATCCGCGGCACGGCGGAACTGGAAAAATTGGTGAACAGCGGCGAATACGCCTGCGCGTTTTCGATGTTTCCGACGAGCATGGACGATTTGATGGCCGTCGCCGATTCCGGCGGCATCATGCCGCCCAAAAGCACGTGGTTCGAGCCCAAGCTCCGCGATGGCATGTTCTGCCACATGATCTGACATTTGCGATTTGCGATATACGATTTACGAGGCATCTGCAAATTTGAGACCGGCGCGTCAATCATCATTCGTAAATATTCCGGTCGTTGTAACAATTTCCCTTCGTGGTTGTCTTCCAGTTAGATTATGCAAACCGAAATGACCAGCAGCGCGCAACAGGACGAATCGGCCGTGGCGGCCGTGCGGCGCGGCGACGCGGAACGTTACCGCGAACTCGTCGAGCGCCACGAACGGCGGGTGTTCGCCGTGGCGTGGAGCCGGCTCGGCGATGCCGCGCTGGCCGAGGAGGCGGCGCAGGAGGCGTTCATTCGCGGCTACCGGCGTCTGTGGCTGCTCGGTGACGGCGCGAAATTTGCCGCTTGGATCACCACCATCGCCCGCCACGCCGCCATCAATCTGGGGCTGCGCCACCGCCGCGAATTGAACAAACGCGAACGCTGGGCCTTGGAACAGCCCGCCGCCGCCGGCCCGGTCACCGGCGAAACAACCGAACTTTGCCCGCCGGAAACTCTGCGCCAGACGCTGGCCGAATTGCCCGCCGCGCACCGCGAATGTCTCGTGCTGTTTTATCTTGAAGGCAGGAGCGGCGCGGAAGCCGCCGCCACGCTGGGAATTTCGGAGGTGGCATTGCGCGTGCGCCTGCACCGCGCCCGTGCAGCGTTGCGGGAGCGATTGGAGGAGCGGCTCGCGGAATCGTTGGAACAATTGCGTCCGGCCAAAACACTTGTGCCAGCGGTCATGGCCGGCGTGCTGGTTTCTTCTTCCGCCAAAGCGGCGGCGGGCGGAACGGTTGCGGCTGGCGTGGGCGCGAAAATTGTGTCGGTGTTGGGCAAGACGTTTTTGTTTGCGTGGCTGGTGCCTTTGCTCTCGGTGATTGCGACGCTGCCAAATCTGCTGGTGGTGTCCGTTATCGTGCGGAAGGAACGGGAGAATTTTCGCGACGCGGACGGTTTCCGCCCGGAGCTGCACCGCCGGTTTTTCCGCAGTTTTATCTGGGGCTTCCCGTTGTTTTTGCTGGCATTTGCCATAGTCAATCAGTCGGTTTTGGCTGCCTGGGGAATCAAAACCCACCAGCTTGTCCTCGCCTGTTTTGTGTTGGTGTTGACGCTGATTTCAGCGCGCTCGTTGACGATTTGCCGCAATCAGTATCAAGTCAGCATGTTTGCCTACTGCTTGATTATCACCGTTGGTCTTTGCGCCTTGGCGCTCGGATGGATTCCCCCAGGTTTGGCGCAACTTCCAATCCTGGCCGCCACCATTGTTCTGTTCTTGTTTTACAAAAAGCGGCCGATGCGGATGGACTACAGCTTGTTTCTGCGTGCCGCGCACGGCTTGCTGAAATGTTCCGACGAGGCGGATGAATTGCCGCCGGGGTATTGTTTCAACCGGCGTGATCTGCTGGCATTTGCGCGTTTTCTCGGCTCGTGTTTTCTCGTGATCAACTTCCGCTGGGAAAACGACGGTCTGGTGCTGCGGCTGCCGCCGGTCAGAAACCGATTTCTGACCAACATGGCCATGGTTTTCATGCCGCCCATCAGCCAGAATTGCTCGCATATTTCGCTTGGCTGGGATGGAACCATCCGGGCGCATTGCGGCAAAGCGGATGCGCGGAATCTGACAGCATTGAAAACCGCGCGCCTGATCAACCCGCAAGAACTTGAGCGCATCGTCGAAGAAAGTGTTGTTCAGGCCTGGCTGAAATTCCGCAGCGAAAATCTCCCGGCGGCGGAACGGGCTTTGGGCGATTTACCGGAATCTGAAGTGTTTGTCGTGCCGCCGGCTCGCGCCAAATCCATGCGCTGGTGGCGGATTTTTATCGGCGCGGCAGTGGTGCTGATGATGCCCGCAATGATTTTACAGTTCTGGCATCCAGCGTGGCTTTCCGGCCTGAAACCTGTCGCCGTCACCGGGGCGCAAGTCCAGTCCGCTCTTGCCGGGTTTGGAAAAGCTCAAGGCAGTGATGGATATTCTTTGAGCAATGGCCTGAACCAGTATCTTAGCTTTGGTTTTGTTCTGCCACCAACCAATCTTTTCTCACCTGCGGTGCTCCAAGCCATGCGGCAGGAAGTTTTCAAAGCCGCTGGTTTTGATCCGCACGGAGCCTTGGAATCAAAATATGAACGGCTTGGAAATGCCTGGTTGCTTGGAAAAGCAGTGACCGGTGGCTGGCTAAATGTTGACGAAGTGGGCGTGGATTCCAGCCAGATGTCGGAAGCTTTGCACAACCCGAGACTCGATAGTTGGAGGAAACTCCATTTTGAGTTATCGCACCGCCAGTGCAACAATGAAGGAACAAATTATACCGTCGTTCAAGTTGACAGTCTGATACTGGCTCAACTTCGATTGTTGCAGGGCTTGAAGTGTCTGGACCTGGTGGACCGGGAAAAAATCATCCGGCAGCTCTGCGCGTTGCAGGTTCTTTCCAGCGAAGCCTCCGCGGGCCGTCCGCCGATACGGAATTGGCGCGACGTGCGCGGGCTGTTTTACACGCCGGGCTGGCCGGCGCTTCAAGACACTTATTGCGATCTTGCCGCGCTGGAAATTCTCGGCGGCCTGGACAAGATTGACCGCGAGGCGTGCATAAAAATGATTTTGAAACTTCATCGCGGCAAGGGTTTCTTCGCGCCCCCGAACACGGACGAACAATGGCGGCTGCAAATCAACGGTGACGCGCGCGACACCATCGCCGCGTTTGAATCGCTGCGAATCCTCGGTGCGCTGGATCGCGTGAAAGACTTGGACAAATGGCAATTCCGCGTGGCGTCGTATCGCTCATCCAAGCCCGACGCGAACGGCATCCGCACTTTGACGTGGGACGAAATCGAGGCGTGGGTCTGCCAGCAGCGGCTACAGAAAATTCTCCGTGAGCGAAAAGAGAATCCGGCGGCGTCAGTCCACTCATTGCTTGAACCGTGATGCGGCGCGTCAGTTTTGCCGCATGATCTGACATTTGCGATATACGATTTACGAGGCTGCCTCGAATCCGAGGCAGGCGCGTCAATCGTAAATCGTCATTCGTCAATTTCTTTTGTGTCATTTCGTGTGCTTCACGGTTAATAATTCCACGTGCAGATCAACCGCCTCGAACGCAGCATGCGCGCCACCTTCATCGGATTGGCGGTGAATGTTTTTCTGTCGGCAACGAAAATGGTCGCGGGCGTCGTCGGTCATTCCCATGCGCTCGTGGCCGACGCCTGCGAATCGCTCACGGACATTTTCAGCTCCATCATCGTCTGGCGCGGCGTCGTCGTGGCGGCGGAACCGGCGGACGAGGACCATCCCTACGGCCACGGCAAGGCCGAACCGCTCGCGGCGGCGGCGGTTTCGGGAATTCTCCTGTCCGTCGCGGGCTGGATTGCAGTTGAAGCGCTGCGCAACCTCGGCCAGCCGCGTCCAGCGCCGAAAATTTTCACGCTGCTGGTTTTATTCGGCGTAATTGTGATCAAGGAAAGCCTGTTCCGGTTTGTGTCGCGCGAGGCCGCTTTGGTGGAAAACTCCGCCGTCCGCGCCGATGCGTGGCACCATCGCGCAGACGCCATCACGTCCATCGCCGCGGCGATTGGCATCAGCACGGCCTTGATTGGCGGGGAAAAATTTGCGTGGGCGGACGACGCGGCGGCGATGGCGGCGGCGTGCGTCATTGCGTGGAACGGCTGCCGGTTGCTGCGCTCGACCTTTGGCGACCTGATGGACACCGCGCCCGACCCTGAAATCAGAAATGAAATTCGCCGGCTGGCGGAAACCGTTCCCGGCGTCGCGCGCGTGGAAAAATGTTTCGTCCGCAAAATGGGCTGGCAATTTTACGTGGACATGCACGTGGAAGTGGACCCGCAAATGACCGTGCTGCGCTCGCACGAAATCGCGCACGCGGTGAAGGACAAAATCCGCGACACCATGCCCGCCGTCAACGACGTGCTCATCCACATCGAGCCGCTGGGAATCGCCGCGAGGCGGGATGCGGAAAAACATTCAACATCCAACATTCATCATTCAACACCCAATTGACCCGCGAGTGTAAATCATTGAGTGTTCGGCGTTGAATGTTGAATGTTCGATGTTTCCAAAATTTCTTGTTCCCTTTCCTGACTCGGCGGACATTTATTGGTAAATGCCAGAACCGGAGGACATCGCTCTGCTGAAGGAATACGCCGAAAGCGGTTCCGAATCGGCCTTCGCAGAACTCGTCGCGCGATATGTGAACCTCGTTTATTCCGCCGCGCTGCGCGGCGTCGGCGATGCACAAGCGGCGCAGGAAATCACGCAGGCGGTTTTCATCATTCTGGCGCGCAAGGCGAAGTCGCTCGGTGAAAGAACGGTGCTGTCCGGCTGGCTGTATCAAACCGCGCGGCTGACGGCGGCGAATCATTTGCGGACGGAAATCCGCCGGCAACGGCGCGAACAGGAGGCGTATATGCAATCGCTTTTGAATGAACCGGAATCCGTGGCTTGGCGGCAAATCGCGCCGCTTCTGGACGCAGCGATGGGCCGGCTTGGCGAGAAAGACCGAAACGCCATCGTGCTCCGGTTTTTCGAGAACAAGAACTTGAGCGAAGTTGGGCTGGCGCTGGGTGCGAGCGAAGACGCGGCGAAAATGCGCGTGAACCGGGCGCTGGAAAAGCTGCGGAAATTTTTTGCCAAACGCGGCGTGAATTCAACCACGGCCATCATTGCCGGAGCGGTTTCCGCCAATTCCGTTCAAGCCGCGCCGGTGGCGCTGGCAAAATCTGTGACTGCCGTGGCGGTGGCGAAAGGCGCGGCGGCTTCGACTTCAACCCTAACCCTCATCAAAGGAGCATTGAAAATTATGGCTTGGACAAAAGCAAAAACAGCAGTCGTCGTCGGCGCGGGAATTTTGTTCGCCGCCGGAACCACCACCATCACCGTCAAAGAAATCCAGGCGCATCGGACGTATCCATCGCATCCATGGCAGGGCAAGGAAGGTGTGATCACGGATGAGCAGGTGAACCAACCGCCGCAAGTCAGGATTGTGCCCAGCAAATTTCACAAGCCCGACTGGGCCATTCTACACGGCAAACTGATCGGCACGGGAGTTAGCGCGCAAAATGTCGTGGCTTCCGCCTACGGTTATATCACCCCGACCAGGGTTGTTTTCTCCGCCAGCCTGCCTACCAGCCGGTATGATTACATCGCCTGCCTGCCATACGGCGTAGGAGCAAACGAAAAGGCTTTGCAGGCGGAAGTGAAACGGGAATTCGGCGTCGTGGGCCGGGTTGAAACCCGCAACACTGACGCCTGGCTGCTCAAGGTAAAATCCCCGGATTTGCCGGGTTTGAAGCGCAGCGACCGGTCCCCAGGCAACGGTCTCTTCACCACTTCCAGTGGATTTCGTGGCTGGCATGAAGGCATGATCAACTTGGCTTACGCTTTGGAAGACAAGGCCGGTGTTCCAGTCTTTGACCAGACCGAACTCACAGATTTTTTCGGTTTTCCTTTACGTTTCGATTTTGATTTGAATTGCACAGAAAGCGACTTGAAGAATCACGATTGGAATGCCGTGAACCTGGCGCTTGGCAAACTCGGCCTCGAACTCGATCCCACCAACATGCCCATCGAAATGCTCGTGGTGGAAAAGGCGAAATAATCCGTAGCAGCCGACGTGCTCGTCTTGCCGTAGCCGGGCGAAGGCGGAAGGAGGCT
>JBEKRA010000026.1:0-12352 GCA_049519195.1 Verrucomicrobiota bacterium | reverse complement strand
AAGATATGCGCCACAAATTGCTGTTCACGCTCACATCACTCTACCAACGAGTGACGCTTTTTTCGGAATTTCGATTTTGGGGTGGAAGCGGCAACACTGCCAACTACAACGTCCCTTTCATAATAAACGAGCAAAACGTCTTCCGAACGTTCGCACGCAAAGCAAACACGATCAGTTGGTATTTCAAGACCGCGCCGCGCTTCGCGCGGGAGGTTGAAGTCCGCACGCAATCGGCGTGTCATCTGACGCACGTTCCCGACAAGTCGGTGGATTATATCTTCACCGACCCGCCATTTGGCGGGAACATCAACTATTCGGAAATGAATTTCCTTTGGGAAAGCTGGCTGGGCAAACGCACGGAGATAGCAGAGGAAGCAATCATCAATTCCGTGCAAGGCAAGGGCGCGCAGGAATACCGTGCGCTGCTTTGCAAAGCGTTCCGCGAATGTGGGCGCGTGCTCAAGACGGGAGGATGGATGACGGTAATTTTCCACAATTCGTCCGACGAAGTGTGGAATGCGTTGCAAGGGGCGCTCGTAGATGCCGGATTAGCTGTAGATGGAACGCAGACTTTCGACAAGGAACACGGCACGTTCAAGCAGTTCGTTTCCGAAAACGCGGTTTGTTACGATTTGGTTTTGCATTGCCGCAAAACCGAAACGGCGCGCGCATACACTGTGCAAACCAAAGAGCAAATTGTCTCCGCCGCTGCTGAATTCGTGCGCAGACGGTTGAACGATAGAGCCGAGCGATACTTGGTCCGTTACCTCCACGTTGACCGTGCCGCAGAGGTTGACTACCGGAAGCTTTACGCAGAATGGTTGGCCGTCGCTGTCACCGACACGCTGATTTCGCTCGGTTTCGAGGAGTTCCGAACGGCGGTAGAAAAAGCCGCGCCCAAATTAAAACTCCAACCCAAACAACTCACATTCGTTTGACATGGCCAAAGTCCAAACATTGCCAGCATTCACGCTTGATCAAAGGAACAGAGCACACGCGTTGCTCGCGGCGAAAGTCGCCTACATGATGGGGCGCAAGTTTGAGGAGGGTGATTGGGCGGAGGTCTATTGTAAGGCAAAGGGCATCCCGGTCAAGGGCTGGAGCAATCTGAACATCGATATCATGCACGACGGCCTCGGTGTCGAACACAAGATGCTCTGCTACCGCTCGGATGCCGATTTGGCGGAAGCGTTCGGGCAAACCTTCATGCACCCCGCTGCGACCCGCTCCATCCGTGTTCCGCCAACAAACGTGGCCGCAGATAAAGCGATGCTGGAAATCTTCGAGCAATATGCCGCCCTGATTCAGCAACGAACAAAGAAAGTCCGTGAAACTGCACCTGCCGGGAAGGCGCCTGATATGCGAACGGGTTGGCTATTGTGGCAGGAAAGCTTGCGTCAGTTCCTCTATTTTGAAGAGCCAATGGTTGCTCCCAATCCGAAAGACTTTTATGCAGAGTGGCACGACAGCGGCGGCGGGGCGCGCAAAGCAAGTCGCAATCTTTGGGTCTTCGACAAGGCATCCGGTCACAAACGCTATTCGATCACCACGTCAGCCGGAGCGAAAATCCAGCCATACTTTGATGTGCCGCCGCCAAACGACCCGAATGTGCATCTCTTTACGGTAATTGGTGAAGTGATTGGTGTCGGAATGGTGCGCGTGTGGCTGACCATCGCAACATTTCGGGAATTGAAACGAGTGCTCGGCGAATTCGACACCGCGAAGCTCAGTGAATTCGTGTTGAGAAAACTTGAGAGTGTTTCCCCCAGTTTGACAGTTCGTGAAGGGAACGAACCGGCGGCTGAAACGGTTCTTCTCAAGGCGGAGGCTTACTTGAAACTCAAAGCGGTTTTCCCTGGAGTGAATGATGATAACAGCTTCCAGTTGTTTCTCGAATTCTTGGGCAAGCAGTAGTTGGGGGCGCAGACAGGACTTCCTCGGTCATCTGCGAGCTGATGGATTTGCACACCACGGCCTCGATGTATCCCGCCATCTCCACCACCGACCTGATGCGCCTGCCGTTCCTCCTGCCCGACGACGCGACGATCAAAAAGGTGAAATCACAAATCACCGCCGCCCGCGCCGCCCGCCGCGAAGCGCATGCGTTGCTGGAAAAGCCAAGCAGGCGGTGGAGATCGCAATTGAAAAGAATGAGGCGGCGGGAATGGCGGCTTTGAAGGGTTGAAAACGTTCTGCCGCCCCTCCGGGGCTTGGGAATTTTTTGAACGACTAATCCCACGGTTGAAACCGTGGGCTATTATCGGTCGCCATTCCGTGGCTTCAATTTGGGTGAATTCGTGAAATTCGTGTCAAAAACTCCGCGCCTTTGCAAATTCCGCCGCCGCCGCAAGGATTCCTTCATGGCCAAACCAAAAGGCGCGCTGGCGGGAAATCGGCCTTCGCCCGTGCGCCCGGGGGATTGATTACTTCTTTCCGTATTTTGCCGGCTTGTCGTGCAGGGCCATTTCCGATTTCCGCGGGCTTGCGGCAAACCGGTATTGGCTGCTGGCGCGGGCTTGCCGGTCCAATTCCATGTAGTGCTCGCCCAGCCGGCGCACGTCGTTGCCGACACGCGCCGAAATCTGATGCCGCACACGGCGGATTTCGCTGATGACCGGATCGTCTTTCATGACGCCTCACTTTCGCCCAACAACTCCAGTGGTGTCAATAGCGATGGTGTAGTCAAACCGAGCAGGGTGTTGACGCGGCGGATGTGGTCAAACTTCCGGTAATTGGCCAGATGATTGCAGTTCCAGGTCAGCAGGATGTCGCATTGGTTGTATGATGCCAGCGCCAGATGAAAAGCATCAGCCGGGTCGGTCCGTGGCATGACAAAACGTTCAACATAGACCTCGGCGATTTCAATCACTTCGGGTGTGACCGCGAACAACGGCAGCGGCTTCAGCAAGGCCAGCTTTTCGGCCTTTTGCGGATGGTCTCCCTTTTCAAGCTCCTCGATCACCAGGTAGCTGGTGGCGGCTTCAAATTCGCTGATTTGGGCATCCCACCATTGGCGCGTCCAGTTGCAGCGCGCGACCATTTCCGGTTCCGGCCGTTGGTTGTAATAGAAACTCGGAATCGTGGTTTCGATATAGAGTTTCGGCATGGGCAGAAGTTATCAGCCACCCCGCCGGGTGAAAGGATTTTTGTCGCGCTCAATTCCGCCGCCACCGCAAGGATTACTTCCCGGCCAAACCAAAAGGCGTGCCGATACCGACGCGCCATCAATTCAAAGCCACTCCAAATGCTCCGTTTTCGTGTGCAAAATGTGAAATGCCGTGGCGATTACGCCGCGACCACTTCCACGCGAGGAGAAAATCCAAGCTGATGAAGAAGCTGCTCGCAATCGTCCCAAGCAAGGCCGAAGGCGCGAACATCCGCTACGCCGAGCCGGGCAACGACGGCTGAAATCGTGCCAGCATCGCGTTCGGCAAACTCGCCGTCCATCAGGGCGCGTTCCGCCCAATCCACCAACTGCGCCTGCGTGATCTCATGATGAAGATACGCGGCGATTTTGTCGGCGACGGTTTGCTTCGTAATTGTCATGACTGCATCTTACACTTTCTGATGGCCTTTATCCACCGGAAATTTCTCGTGTATTTCAACCAGCCGGCCGGTGTCGTCGTAAATCTCCTGCCAGAAACGCACG
The DNA here is from genome assembly GCA_049519195.1 of Verrucomicrobiota bacterium. GTDB lineage: Bacteria > Verrucomicrobiota > Verrucomicrobiia > Limisphaerales > UBA11358 > UBA11358. The sequence continues at coordinate 8,703 of JBEKRA010000026.1, read as the reverse complement.
GTGGTTTCATCGGCATTCACTTCCTTCAAATAGCGCGCCCGCCAGCCGGACCGCCCGGCCACGTCCAGATGATAACGCCGTCCGCCGCCGGGCAAATCTTCCCATCGGCCAAACTTCTTTTCATTTTGACGGCGCGAACTCATAAATTCACGGGTTCACTTTGACGCTCATCTTTGCAAATTCCGCCACCACCGCAAGGATTCCTTCCCGGCCAAACCAAAAGGCGCGGCACGCAGTTCACTTCACATACAACTCGCGCTGGATGCCGAATTTCTCGATGCGTTTGCGCAGCGTGGCGCGCGTGATGCCCAGCAGCTTCGCCGCCTGAATCTGGTTGTCGCCCGTCTCTTTGAGCGCCTGCACCACCAGCTCGCGCTCCACGGCGGGGATGATTTTCAATTTCGGATCGCGCCGCGCCCACTGGAACAATTGCCGGGCAATCGCGGCGGTGTCGTTGTGGGACAGGCTTCCAGCCTGTTCGCTTGGACAGGCAAGGATGCCTGTCCCACTAACTATTCCGGAAATCTCCGGCGGCAGATCGCCAAGCAGAATCGCGTCGCTCTTGGCCATGACGTGCGCGCGGTGGATGGCGTTCTCGAGTTCGCGCACGTTGCCCGGCCAGTGGTATTTTTCGAGCGTCTTGATGACGCTGGCGGCGACGGATTTCGGCGTGCGCTGGTGTTCGCGCGCAAACGTCTTCAGAAAATAATTCACCAGCAGCGGAATGTCCTCGCGCCGGTCGCGCAGCGGCGGAATCTGGATGCGCACCACGTTCAGCCGGTAGAACAAATCCTCGCGGAACTGTTTCGCGGCGACGGCGGCTTCGAGCGGCTTGTTCGTGGCGGCGATGACGCGCACATCCACCTGGATCGGCGAATTGCCGCCGACGCGCTCGAACGTGCCGCTTTGCAGCACGCGCAGGATTTTCGTCTGCGTGGCGGGTGTCATGTCGCCGATTTCATCGAGGAAAATTGTGCCTTTGTTGCACTGCTCGAATTTGCCGATGCGCTGCGTGGTCGCGCCGGTGAACGAGCCTTTTTCGTGGCCGAACAATTCACTTTCCAGCAGTTGTTCGGGAATGGCGGCGCAATTTACCGCGAGGAACGGTTGTTGCGCGCGGTTGCTGTGGTGGTAAATCGCGCGGGCGACGAGTTCCTTGCCGGTGCCGCTCTCGCCGGTGACGAGCGCGGTGGCGTCGGTTCCGGCGACCTGGCCGATGAGTTTGAACACCTGCTGCATCGGCTCGCTGCGGCCGACGATGCCGAGTTCGTAATCCTCGGATTCGAGCAGCGGCTGGTAGGACACGACCTGTTTCATGTCGCGCGCGGCCTTGAGCGCGTTGCCGATGATTTCCTTGAGCTTGGGCGCGTCGAACGGCTTGAGCAGATAATCGTAGGCGCCGAGTTTCATCGCCTCGATGGCCATCTGCGTGGTGCCGTAGGCGGTCATCAAAATCACGAGCAGCTTGGGGTCGGCGGCGCGGATGCGGCGCAGGGTTTCGAGGCCGGTCATGCCTATCATGCGCACGTCCATCAGCACGAGGTCGGGCTTGAATTTGGGAATGACCTTCAATCCCTCCTCGCCGGACGATGCGGTGGCCAGTTCGATGTCCGGCGAATTGAAAATCCGCTGGAACGAATATCGCACGTCCTCTTCGTCATCAATCAGCAGCAGCTTGCTCATTCTGGGGCGCAGGATAGCGCTGGACTGGCCAAAGAAATAGTCATTTTTGCATTGATTCCGCCCGGCGGCTGTGCCAGACTCGGAGCGTTCCCAAAACTTAAACCAAATTCAATCGTTATGAAAAAAAATGTTCTTTTCAGCATGATGGTTCTCGCGGCCGGCTCGTTGATGGCGGCCGATTCCAACCCCAAGGATGACGTGAAGGCCGCCGCCACCGCGCTCGGCAACGCCGCCAATTACACCTGGCAAACCACGGTGGACATGGGCGCCAATTCCCCATTCCAGCCCGGCCCGACGGACGGCAAAACCGAGAAGGGCGGCTTCACGACGGTGTCCATGAGCTTCGGTGACAATACCAGCATGATCGTGCTCAAAGGCACCAACGCCGCAGTCCAGTCTCCGGATAACGGCTGGCAAACGGTGGCCGAGGCCACGCAGGGCGGTGGCGGCGGTGGCGGTTTCAATCCAGGAATGATGATGGTCCGTCAGGCCCAGAATCTCAAACTCCCGGCGGTCGAAGCGGCGAATCTCGCCGGCTTGGCGGGCGATTTGAAAGCGGACAGTGGCAAGATTACCGGCGACCTGACCACGGACGGCGCGAAGGCGCAACTGTCCATGGGCGGCCGCGGTCGCCGCGGTGGCGGCCCCGCCCCGGAAGTCACCAACCCCAAAGGCACGGTGACCTTCTGGATCACAGATGGCAAGTTGACCAAATACCAATTCCATGTTACGGGCTCGATGGACTTCGGCGGCAACCCCATGGACATGGACCGCACGACCACGGTGACAATCAAAGACGTCGGCACGACCAAGGTTGAAGTGCCGGACGACGCGAAGAAAAAATTGCAGTAAAATTTTCGAAACCACGCCGGGTGGAAATCTTCAATCCGCCCGGCGTTTTCAATCAAGGGATTTCATTGTTTGACCTTCGCCGGTTTCCTGCCTACACTTGCGCTCCTTTTTGTATGAAAATTGTCATTTGTGATCCGATTTCGCCGAAGGGCATCGCGCTGCTCCAGCAGCGGCCTGAATTTAAGGTCATTGTGCTGCCCAAGCGGCTGCCCGAGGCGGAACTGCTGACGGTCGTGACGGATGCCGTCGCGCTCGTCGTCCGTTCCGAAACGAAAGTCACCAAAAAAGTCATCGAGGCCGCGCCGAAATTGCGCGTCGTCGGCCGCGCGGGCGTGGGCGTGGACAACGTGGACATCGAGGCCGCCACGCAGCATGGCACGGTGGTGATGAACACGCCGGGCGGCAACACGGTGACGACGGCGGAATTGAGCTTCGCCATGCTGCTGTCGCTCGCGCGCAAAGTGCCGCAGGCGCACGCGACGATGGTCGCGGGCAAATGGGACCGGAAACTTTTTCAAGGCGAGGAGCTGGCCGGGAAAACCCTCGGCGTTCTGGGCATGGGCCGAATCGGCACGGAGGTCGCCAAACGCGCGATTGCCTTCGGAATGCGCGTCATCGCCTACGACCCGTATTTGACCGAAGACCGCGCGAAGGCCATCGGCGCGGAATTTGCCGACAGCGTGGACGATCTTTATCGCGCGGCGGATTTCATCACAGTCCACATGCCGGTGACGCCGGAAACCAAGCACATGCTGAACGCCGCCGCCTTCGCCAAGATGAAGCCCGGCGTGCGGATCGTGAATTGCGCGCGCGGCGAAATCGTCGTTGAAAACGATTTGATTGCCGCGCTCGAATCCGGCAAGGTGGCCGGCGCGGCGCTGGACGTTTATGCCGTCGAGCCGCTGCCCGCCGACCATCCGTATCGCAAGCAGGCGAATTTGATTTTGACGCCGCATCTGGGCGCGAGCACCAACGAGGCGCAGGAAAAATGCGGCATTGAAGTGGCCGAGGTCATCGCGGGCTACCTGCTCACCGGCGAGGTTCGCAACGCGGTGAACCTGCCGTATCTCGACGCGAAGACCTACGAGCAGGTGAAGCCCTATCTGCCGCTGGGCGAGGCGCTGGGCAAATTGCTGGCGCAGCTTACGCCTCCGGGCGCCGACCGCCTTTACATCACTTACGGCGGCAATGCGCGGCTGCTGCCGAACATTGACCCGGTGACGCGCGCGGTGCTGCGCGGATTTCTGTCGTGCAGCAATCTCAAGGACGTGAACAACGTGAACGTCCGCTCCGTCGCCGCGAGCATCGGCATCACCGTCGAGGAAAAGAAATCGGACGAGCCGGTTACGTTCAACGAATGGGTCCACGTCCAGGTTTTCGGCAACGGGAAGAAGTTGATTTCCGCCGGGGGGACGTTTTTCGGCTCGCCGAACAACCCGCGCATCGTGCGGCTGTTCAGCACGCCGGTGGAGATTCCGATCAGCGGCACGCTGCTGCTGTTGAACAACAAGGACCGGCCCGGCATCGTCGGCCACCTCGGCACGCTGCTCGCCAAATACAAGGTCAACATCGCAAACATGAGCCTGACGCGCGACACGGCGGGCGGGCTGGCGTTGACGGTGTTGAATTTGGACAGCACGCCGCCGCAAGCCGTTTTGGACGAGCTTCAAAAAGACAATGACATCAGCAATGTGAAAGTGGTAAAATTATAACCGCCGTTAAAACTGAAAGTTAAAACAAAACATGAAAACACAAACCAAGATGATTTTTTCCGCCGCGCTGGCAGCGGCCCTGATTACGCTGCCGCGCGCGCACGCCCTCACCGGCGGCACCGCGCAAACCAACGCCGTTCTCGTTGGTGGGAGCAGCAGCAACGCGCCGGCCGCCACTGCCACCTCCACCAACAGCAAGCCGGCCGACGTGATGGCGGCGCTGTTTGGCGACCCGGTGATTGCCAAAGGCAAGGGTTTTGAAATCAAGCAGAGCCAGTTGGACGAGGTGCTGAATACGTTCAAAAACAGGGCCGCCCAAATGGGGCAGACCATTCCGCAGGAGGATATGAACAAAATTGAACAAAACGCGTTGAACACTTTGATCGGAACCCAGATCTTGTTGCAGAAGGCGACCGATGCGGACAAGGCCCAAGGCAAAAAGGACGCGGACCAAAACGTTGCCCAAGCGGTCAAACGTTTAGGCTCGCGGGAGAGACTGGAAGTGCAACTGAAAGTCGTCGGCAAGACATTTGACGACTGGCGCGCTCAAATGACCGAGCAAACCACGGCGACGGCGGTGATGATCCGCGAATTGAACGCCGCGCCCAAGGAAACCGAAGTCAAAAAATACTACGACGATAATCCGAAGGCTTCCGAGATGCCGGAACAGGCTCATGTCCGCCATATTTTGCTGCTGACGATTGATCCCGCCACGCGCGCGCCGCTGGCCGACGACCGGCTCAAGGCCAAGAAGAAACAGGCTGACGACATTCTCAAGCAGGCACGCGCCGCCGGCGCGGATTTTGCCAAGCTCGCCAAGGACTATTCCGAGGATCCCGGGTCCAAGGACAATGGCGGAGAACTGCCTCCATTTGCGCGAGCCAGCGCCGACCCGTCCCACGCCATGGTGCCGGAGTTTGAGGCGGCGTCATTCTCGCTGACCAACAATCAAATCAGTGACGTGGTCACCACGCAATTCGGCTATCACATCATCCAGTTGCTGGACAAGACGCCGGCCCGGAAGATGGCGCTGGCCGACAAACTGCCGTTGGGTGACTCGACCCTAGCCGACGAAATCAAGAATTTTCTGACGGGGCAGAAACTCCAGGAACTGGCGCCGGCGTATATTGAGAAGTTGAGCAAGTCCCCCGGCGTGGAGATTCTCGATCCGGCCCTGAAAGCGTTGTTTTCGGCGCAAACCAACGCGCCGGTGGAGCCGGCGGCGGCACCCAAGCCCTGAACGCGGTTTGGCCCGGCCTGGCCGGTTGTTTTGCGGGAAAACAAAAATAGCGGAGCGGACTTGTCAAATCCGCTCCGTGCGGCCATCTTAAGACATTATGAATACAAAAACAGGAGTTGCGATTCTCGCCGTGGCATGCATCGGGTTGGCCGTGGCTCTGGTGGCGATCAAACACCAGGCGGACGTCCAGCAAAAAGACATCGCCAGCAAGATTGTTGATTATTCCAACCAAGTCACCAAGGCCAATATCCACATCGAGGATTTGAGCCAGGAGAATTTGAGCTTGAACAACGCGCTCGCCACGAACCTCCAGAAGTCGCTGGCGCTTTCCAACCAGCTGTCTGAACGGCTGGCGGAAACCGCCGGCACCCTCGCCAGCACGGAGGCCTCGCTCCAAAGCGCCCAGCAGCAAATCACGAACCGCGACGAGCGCATCACCGATCTGGAAGCCCGGAACAAGGCGCTCGACCAGCGCGCCACTTCCCTCTCCAACGCCATCGCCGAACTGGACGCGCAAATCACCCTCACGCGGGCGAAGCTCGCCTCGTCCGAAACGAACAATGTGTTTCTCGACAAGGAATTGAAACGGCAGATCGCCGAAAGGGCCGCGCTGGAGCGCAAGTTCAACGATCTGGCACAGGTGCGCGCGCAGGTCCGGAAATTGCGGGACGACCTGCTCATCGCGCGCCGGCTCGAATGGATGCGCCAGGGCATTGACCCCACCAAGCCGCTCAAGGGCGGACAGTTGCTCATGCAGCGTTCGACGCCCGCCAAACATGCCGCGTCCGCCGCCGGTTCGTCGCCTTTCAACCTGAACGTCGAGGTCGGATCCGACGGCTCGGTCCGCGTCATATCGCCGCAGACCAACGCGCCGGCGGCCAATCCGTCGTCACACTGATCCGGCAACGCGGGGCAAAATCCGGTTGCAAATTGCCGATGCCGACTTACGAATACGTTTGCGAGAAATGCGGGCACGAGTTTGAGGCCGTTCGTTCCATTTCCGCGAAACCGTTGCGGACCTGCCCCAAGGAGCTTTGCGCCCGGAAAAAATGGGGGCGCGGCCGGGTGAAAAAGAAAATCAGCGCCGGAACCGGACTGCTCTTCAAGGGCAGCGGTTTTTACACCACCGATTACCGCAGCAAGAATTACACGGAGGCGGCGAAAAAAGAGGCCGCTCCGGCAAAAACGCCGCCAGCGGGCGACAGCAAACCTGCTCTCAAAACGAACGCCAAACCGTCGAAACACCAGTGACGGGAACATCCAACATCCAACATCCAACATCCAACATCCAGAGACTGCGCAAATTTCGAGATTGGGTGTTGGGTGTTGGATGTTGGATGTTCGGTGTTTTTATCGTTTTTCCCGCCGTCGTCCGCGCCCAGACGTCACTGCCGGACACGTCCGGCACGCGCAGCAGCGTCTCCGGCCAGTTTGTCGTCATCGGCGCGAACCCGGGCCAGCCGCCCGCCCGCCTGACTGTCGCCGCCGCAAACGCCGATTTTGTCCGGCTCGACCCGGCGCTGCTGGCCGTTTCCGCGGAGCGCGTCAAGCAATCACTATCGCGCGGGCTGGGCATTGACCCCATGACGCCGTGGCGCGGCCGGATTTTTCTCGCGCTGCATCCGGCTGTGACGCCGGATGAAAATGTCACCATCATCTCCACGCGCTTCGCCGGCGTCTGGAACTACCGCGTCGAATTGCCGGATGTCCTGTCCCGGACAAGTTTGGCCCGCGCCATCACCGGCGCGGTGCTGCTGGAGCTGGCCAACCGCGACAACCCCGGCGGCCACTCCGCCGAAATCCCCGCGTGGCTCACCGAAGGCCTGGCGCAGCAACTGCTCTCCGACACCCCGGAAATGATCATGTCGCCGCCGGACAAACTCGTGAACGGCCTGCTGGCAAATCGCAGCGCCATCGAACGCGGCGTGGATGCGCTCGCGAAGGCGCGCCCCGTGTTGCGCGACCAACCCGCGCTGACGTTTGAGCAATTGAGCTGGCCGGACGATGAGCAGTTGAACGGCCGCGATGGCGGCGTCTATCGCGCCAGCGCGCAATTGTTCGTCAGCGACCTGCTGGCGCTGCGTGATGGCGCGAAAAATTTGCGCGCCATGCTCCCGATGCTGCCGCGCTGCTACAACTGGCAGACCGCCTTTCGCGCCGCGTTCGCCGCGGATTTTCCCCGACCGGTTGATGTCGAAAAATGGTGGGCGCTGCAAACCGTCAGCTTCGCCGCGCGCGACGCCGGTCCGCTGTGGACGCCCGCCGCCAGGGCGCGCGCGGCCATTTCACTACAGACCGTCATCGGCAGTTTCGATTCCGACCGGCAGACTGAAATTCTCCAAACCAGACTGCGCGACCTCGAACTGGCGCACTGGCGCATGGCCCCGCAATTCGCGGTTTTGACCGATGCCTATCGCCGCGCGCTGGCCGGTTATCTTGGCGGGATCAACAACACCGTGTCCGCTTCCCGCGCTGGCGTCAAACACCCGCAACCAATCACCAGCGCCACCAGCATCGTGAAAAGGCTGGACGCGCTCGACGCGCAACGGCGGAAGATGGAAACCGCCGTCAAACCTGAAATCCAGGCCGTCAAACTCCAATGAAGCTTGAACGCGGCGGGCGCGAAAGCGGTCAACTTGACAGGGAGCGATTCCAACTTACAATTCCCTGTTGAGAAAATGAAGGATGACAATTCACCGGTAAATGGCGGGGAGCCGCCGTCAGGCCACCGACTCCAGCTTCTGAAGGAATTTCACTCCGCAGGCCGCGGTTTCTGGCATGACGTTTCCAACGCCGACTGGAACGACTGGCGCTGGCAGCTCAAACACCGCATCACCACGCCGGAACAATTGCAGCGGCTGATGCCCACGCTCACGCCGGAGGAATTCGCCGGCGCAAAACTCGCGAATACCAAGCTGGCGCTCGCCATCACGCCGTATTTCTTCAATTTGATTGATCCGGTGGATGAAAACTGCCCGATCCGCCGGCAGGTGATTCCGCGCATCGAGGAAACCCGCGCCGCGCCGTGGGAAATGAGCGACCCGTGCGGCGAGGATTCGCATTCGCCTGTGCCCGGACTCGTGCATCGCTATCCAGACCGCGTGCTGTTTCTCGTCACCGACCGTTGCGCCGCGTATTGCCGCTACTGCACGCGCTCGCGGCTGGTCAGCAACGCCAGCGGCTACGATTTTCATCCCGAATTCGACCGGCAAATCG
>JBEKRA010000025.1:0-11665 GCA_049519195.1 Verrucomicrobiota bacterium | reverse complement strand
GGAAAAGCTGTTCATGTTTTTGATTTCAATCTTCGCGCCGAGTTCCTTTGTGCCGACGGGGCGGACGCTCACGTTCACGTCGCAGCGCACCATGCCTTTTTCCATGTCGCAATCGCTGACGCCGCCGTAGATCAAAATGTCCTTGAGCGCGTTGAGATATTCATAGGCCATGTCGGGGCTGGTGAGGTCAGGCTCGGATACGATTTCCATGAGCGGCACGCCGGCGCGGTTGAAATCCACGCCGCTGTTGCGCTCGAAATGGATGTTTTTCCCGACGTCCTCCTCGAGATGCGCGCGGGTGATGCGGACGCGGGCGATAGCGGGGCGGGCTTCCAGCCCGCCAGCAGGCTGGAAGCCTGCGCCACTAAATTCAAATTCCACATGGCCATTTTGCGTCGAGGGCTTGTCGTATTGCGTGAGCTGGTAATTTTTCGGCATGTCCGGGTAGAAATAGCTTTTCCGGTCGAACTTGGCGAAGCGGGGGATTTCACAGTTCAACAAATAACCGGTGAGCACGGTCAGGCGGAGCGCCTCGTCGTTCGGAACGGGCAGCACGCCGGGCAGGCCCAGGCAGACGGGACAGACGTTCGTGTTCGGCGGCGCGCCAAACGCATTGGCGCAACCGCACCACATCTTCGATTTCGTTTTGAGCTGGACGTGGGTTTCCAGACCGATGACCGCTTCGTATTCCATTGCGCGGACATTTTAGCCACAGATGAAACACAGATGAAACACAGATTTTTACGCAACCACCGGTCTGACGCCGGTTTGGACCGCCGCGCGGCGGGCGCGTTTGCGCAGATACCATTGGTGGGCCGATTCCAGATAAAGGTAAATCACGGGCGTGATGAACAGCGTCAGGGATTGCGACACGATTAATCCGCCGACGACGGCAAGGCCGAGAGAGCGCCGGGCTTCGCCGCCCGCCCCAAGCCCGAGCGCAATGGGAATTGTGGCGCACAACGCGGCCATGGTGGTCATCATGATCGGGCGGAAGCGCAGCCGACAGCCTTCGAGGATGGCCTCCTCGGGCTTCTTGCCGTGGTCGCGTTGCGCCGTGACGGCGAAGTCCACCATCATGATGGCGTTTTTCTTGACGATGCCGATGAGCATGAGGAGGCCGACGTCGCCGTATATGTTCAGGTCCAGCCCGAACAGCATCAGCGTCAGGAGCGCGCCGAACCCCGCCGAGGGCAGGCCGGACAAAATTGTGATCGGATGGATGAAACTTTCGTAGAGAATTCCGAGGATGATGTAGATGACGATGATGGAAATGGCGAGCAGGGCGATCATGCCGGTGAGCGACGAAAGGAAAACCGCCGCCGCGCCTTGAAAACTGCCGGTCATGGTCGCGGGCAAATGCATGTCGGCTTCGATTTTCTGCACCTGGGCAACGGCGGTGCCCAGCGACACGCCGGGTGGAAGGTTGAAAGAGAGGGTCACCGCCGGCAACTGGCCGATGTGCGAGATGCTGGTCGGGCCGAGGCTGCGCGTGAGTTTGGCGACCGCGCTCAACGGAACCAGGTTGGGAGTTCCATTGGGGCCGGTCTTCGAACTGGCGATGTAAAGTTGCGACAGCGCGGCCGGCTCGCGCTGGAACTGGGGTTCGACTTCAAAGATGACCCAGTATTCGGCCACGTCCGCGTAAATGGTGGAGGCTTGCATTTCACTGTATGCCTCGCCGAGGGTGTTTTCAATTTGCTGAACGGTCACGCCCAGCGCGGCGGCCTTGTCGCGGTCAATTTGGACGATGACCTGGGGAGTGGCGATCAGCAAATCGCTGGTCACATCCTGGAAGTATTCGGGGTGCTGCGCCAGCCCGGCCATCAATTTGGGCGCCCATTCAAAAAGTTCCTGCACGTCAGTGTCCTGCAGGCTGTATTGGTAAAGCCCCTTGCTCGCCATGCCGCCGCTGCGGATGAGCGGGGGCATCTGCATGTAAACATTGATGCCTGGCACCTGCGCAAATTTCGGACGCAGTTCCTGGATGACTTTGAAGGCGTTCAATTTCCGCTCCGAAAGGTCTTTCAAGCCCAGGAACAGCCGGCCGTTGTTTCCCCCGCCGATGAACGAGAGGATGTTGTCAACATTCGTGTCGGACTGGGCAATTTTCATCGCCGCCAGCTGATGCGCGCGCATCGCATCAAACGAAATGTCCTGCGACGCCTCGGTGGTGACCATGATCCGCCCGGTGTCTTCGTCGGGGAAAAAGCCCTTGGGAATCACGAAGAACAGAACCACCGTTGCCACCAGAATCGCCAGCGAAAAGAGCAGCGTAGCGAAGCGGTGACGCATGACCAAGTGTAATTTGCGGTCATAGGCGCCGCGCAGCCAGTCGAAGAAGCGCTCGAAGAAATTGTAGGTTTTGCCGTGCTTTCTCCCGTGTTCCGAATGCACAAACCGGCTGCACATCATCGGCGTCAGGGTCAGCGAGACGAAGCCGGACACCAGCACCGCGACAACAATCGTGACGGCGAATTCATGCAGCAGGCGCCCCAGCAGTCCGCCCATGAACAGGACCGGGATGAACACCGCCGTCAGCGACAGCGTCATGGAAACAATCGTGAAGCCGATTTCCTTCGCCCCCTTGAACGCAGCTTCCATCGGCGGCTCGCCGTGTTCCATGTGCCGGACGATGTTTTCGAGCATGACAATGGCGTCGTCCACGACGAACCCGACACAGAGCGTGAGCGCCATGAGCGAAAGATTGTCGAGGCTGTAGTTGAGCAGCGCCATGACCGCGAACGTGCCGATGAGGGACATGGGCAGCGCGAGGCTGGGAATGAGCGTCGCCGACAGGTTCCGCAAAAAAATGAAGATGACCATGATGACGAGGCACACGGCCAGGAAGAGCGTGTGCTCAACATCCGTCACCGACTGGCGGATGGATTGCGAACGATCCTGGGACACGTTTAGTTTCACTGTTGCCGGCAGGGAGTTGCGGAATTGCGGCAACAGCTTCTTGATGTCGTCCACGACCTGCACCGTGTTCGCGCCCGGCTGGCGCTGAATGGCCAGCAAGACGGCGCGCTCGCTGTTAAACCACGCCCCGCCCTTGTCGTTTTGCACGCTGTCCAGCACGTTGCCCAGTTGTTCCAGCCGCACCGGATTACCATTGCGATAGGCGACGATCATCGGACGAAACGCCGCCGCGTTGTTGAGCTGGCCGTTGGCCTGGAGGGTGAACGACTGATAGGATCCGTAAAGCCGTCCGAGCGACTGGTTCACGTTGCCCGCCTGGATTGCCTGCGCGACCTGATCAATGCCCAGCCCGTAGGCGGCCAGCTTGTTCGGATCCACCTGGATGCGGACGGCATATTGCGACGCGCCATAGACGCTGACCTGCGCGACGCCGCTGACCATCGAGATTTTTTGGGCCAGGATGTTCTCGGCGTAATTGTCCACGTCCGAAAGCGGCAGCGTCGCCGACGACATGGCGAGGAACAGAATCGGCGAATCCGCCGGATTGACTTTGCTGAAGGTCGGCGGCGACGGCATGTTCGGCGGCAACTGCCGGGCGGCCTTGGCGATGGCCGCCTGCACGTCCTGGGCCGCCGCGTCAATGTTGCGGTTCAGCGAAAACTGAATGGTGATCTGCACGCCGCCTTGCGAGCTGACCGACGACATGTTGTCCACGCCCGCGATGGTGGAGAATTGTTTTTCCAGGGGCGTCGCCATGGCCGAGGCCACGGTTTGTGGGTTGGCGCCGGGGAGGCCGGCCGAGACCTGGATCGTGGGATAATCCACGCTCGGCAAATCGCTCACCGACAATTGCTCAAAACCAATGATGCCAAAGAGCAAAATGCCCGACATGACCAGCGTGGTCATCACTGGCCGGCGGATGAAAAGCTCCGGAATGCTCATGGCCTCATGTTGAAAAACACCCAACACCCAACATCCAACATCGAACATCCAGTTTTCATATGGGTGAATCCGAAGAATGGCGGCGTTCGTTCAATAAATTCCGTTTTGCCGTTTGAATGCTGGAAAAGAAAATGCGGATGAGTTCGTCGGTTTCACCCAGAACGAAGATTAAAGTTGTTTCTCCATTTGCCCAGCCTTTGTGCTCGATGAGCCGCGCCCAGCGGCGGGTCTCGCGCAATTCCTTGAGGCAAAGTTTAAGTTTGTGGATGAAGTCTTCGCGCGATTCGGCGTCTTCGGCTTCCCCATGATTTGGATAAGGCGACGTGCCGGAGCGCAAAATCTGTCCGGCCACATGATTGCCGGCGCGCGAGTCGGGCAATTTCTCCGACAAGTCAATCACCGCTGACGCAAATTCCAACAGCCGTCCTTCCAAATCATATTTGCGGTTTTTGTCTCCATCATTCAGCACCCAAGCCTCGTCCTTCATTTCAGTGGATGTTGGATGTTGGATGTTGGATGTTGAATGTTGACCTTTTTTCATTTTAGTTTGCCGCCGAATTTGTGGTGGAATCACCGGAAGCCTTGACGTTGACTTTTACCCCGGGCGCCAGACGCAATTGTCCGTCGGTCACGACGGTTTCGCCGGCCTTCAATCCGCCTTCCACAACGGTTTGGCCCCGATACGTGATGCCGGTGGCAACCGGGCGATTTTCCACAAAACGGACCGCCGTGTTGGTCGGGTTCGTCTTGACGACGTATATGAACTGCCCGTTTTGTCCGGTCTGGACCGCCTGCGACGGCACAACAATCGCGTTCGTCAATTCCGAGAGCGTCAGCGTCACGTGGACATATTGCCCCGGCCAGAGCGCATTGTCGGCGTTGGGAAACGCCGCCCGGAGCTGGATCATGCCGGTCGTCGCGTCAACGGCGTTGTCCACAAACGTCAATTCGCCCTCGGGCGGCGGCGCGCCCATGTTCTCGAAGGTCGCGACCGCCCGCAATGTTCTGCCGCGCATTTCCCGCTGGATTACCGGCAGAAATTGCTCCGGCACACCGAACTGGACGTAAATCGGGTGAATTTGGTTGATCGTCACCAGCGTGTCGCCAGGAGCACTGACCACGTTGCCCTCATGGAATTGCAGGCTGCCCGTAACGCCATCCAGAGGCGCGCGGATCTCGGTGAATTCCAAGTTCAACGCCGCGTTGGTCACCGCCGCCTCGTCGGCGGCCACGGTGCCGGCCAGCGCGTCCATGCCCGCCTTGCTCGTGTCGAATTCATCCTGCGAAACGAGTTTTTGGCCAAGCAATTTCTGCTCGCGGTCGAACTGGATTTTTGCGTTTTCCAATTGCGCCGTGTCACGCGCCAGCGCGGCGCGCGCCGCCGCCAGCGCCGCCAGCGCCGGGCGCGGGTCAATCGTGAACAGCAAGCCGCCCTTTTTGACCTCCTGGCCTTCCTTGAAATGCACCTCCTGCAAAATGCCGCCGACTTGCGGGCGGACCGTCACCGTGGAATATGCCATCGCGTGGCCGAGGGGCGGCGGGTCAATCTGCACCGGGACATTTGTCGTGAACGCCCGCGCCACAAGCACCGACGCGGCGCCCGCAACCTTTTTGGCGCCGCCCGAGCAGCCGCTTGCCAGCATCGCCGCCGTCAGCGCCAGGATTGATGGAACAAGGATTTTTTTCATGGCCGGCTGTTTCAGAAATTGGATTTTGACCCGGTTGCCTTGCGCCGGCCGGAACGCCGCCGCGAACCTGCGCAAAAATCCGGCGTGCTCCTTTTGGAATTTGGGATCGGAAACAGGACGGCCCATTATGAGCCGCGTCAATTGCGGAAATGCCGCCGGAAACACCGTCAGTGACCGCGTGGCCAGCATTATGTGGCGCGGGTCGAATTCGGCGGAAATCTGGCCGCGCGCCTGGCGCTGGCGGAAGCGTTCCAAGCCGCGCGCCACCGCCGCGCGCCGGTTTTTTTCGTCAATCAGCCTCTGGTCGGCTTCCTGCAGGGCCTCCCATTCCAGCAGGCGAACCCAGTCCGTGTCGTGGCACACGGCCTCGAACCAAACGGCGAGGCTTTCCGCCGGGTCGCCCGACAACACTTCGGACCGCGCCTGGCACTCGGTGATTTTCCGGCGCAGCACCGCCTTGAACAAGCCCTCCTTGTTGCCGAAATAATGGTAAAGCATCCGCTTGTTGATCGCAGCGCGCCGGGCGATGAAATCCACGCGTGCGCCGGCGAAGCCCTTGGCGGCGAATTCCTTTAGCGCGGCGGCCAAAATGCGTTCGCGCGAGCGTTCCGGATTGCGCGTCGCCGCGCCGGCGCTGTTTTTGATCGGGCGGGTCATGAGCCGGTCGTCAAGTAACCATCAAGTTACTTTGAACGCAAGCACGATTGCGGTTTTTCCAAGCCTTCGTCAACCCGCCGCCGGTCCCGGCGAATCCGGTGGCTGTTTCGTCTGCCGGATTTCCTGGATCAATTTTGACGACGCCTCCCTGGAAAGGCCGTGGGAAACCGAAACGCCAAACCGCCGCTTCAGATAATCCTCCATGCGGATCCATTCGCCATCGAATTTCACCTGGCCGGTCCAGGCGCAGATGGTGACGATCTTCCGCATATGTTCGAGCCGGAGCAGGATGGCAACGATGGCGATGAGCGCGATGGCCGTCACGCCCACCATGACGAGCGAGATGGTCTGGTCGAAAAGAAACCTGGCCTCGGCGGTTTGCTGCCGCGTAATCAGCAAATCCGTCTGCTGTATGCGCATGCGAAACAGCACGTCGCGGATTTGGTTGATGGCCTCCCGGCCCCGGTCGGTCAGCACCACCGCCACAGCGTCCGGCGAATTGGTTTTGCTGAAGGCGACGGTGTCGGGATTGGGTCCCAGTTGCGTGATGATGAGGCTTTGCAATTGGACCAGATTGGTTTCCTGCACCAGATTGCCGCGAACCAGGATTTTCAGTTTTTGGATGTTGTTGTTGATGGCGGCCATGGCGGTGTCATACAGGGAAAAATAGTCCGGGCGGCTGGTCAGGAGAAAGCCGCGCTGGCCGGTTTCGGCGTCGGCAATGTGCGCCTGGGTCTCCTCCAGGATGTTCAAAACATTGTAGGTATGGGTTACGGAGGCAAACGCGGCGTTGAATTGGCCGTTCGTCAAGCGGGTCACCCAGACAGTTGCCAGCAGCGCAAACACGGGCAGGATCAGTCCCAGCCAGAACGCGGCATTGTGGATGCGTTGCGTTGGTATCATGGGAAAACCGTCTCTTTCAAATCGCCGGTTTTTGCTCGTGCCATACCGTATTCATCTCATAAGCGTGAACGATTTTCAACAGCATTTCTTCGCCGAAGGGTTTGCCGAGCAGTTGCAAACCAATGGGCAGCTTCGGATTTTTTGTGAAGCCGCACGGAATGCTGATGCCGCAGATGCCCGCCAGGTTGCATGAAAGGGTGAATACATCGCACAAATACATTTGCAGCGGGTCGTCAAATTTCTCGCCGATCTTGAACGCCGCCGTCGGCGTCGTGGGCGTGACGATGGCGTCCACCTTCTCGAACGCCTTCAAAAAATCGTTGCGGATGAGCGTGCGGACTTTTTGCGCGCGCAGATAATACGCGTCGTAATAGCCGCTGCTCAAAACGTAGGTGCCCAGGATGATCCGCCGCTTCACCTCCGCTCCAAAACCCGCGCCGCGCGTCCGGCAATAAAGTTCAATCGGGTCCGCGCCGTCCACCCGCGCGCCGTAACGGATGCCGTCGAAGCGCGCGAGGTTCGCCGACGCCTCGGCGGGCGCGATGATGTAATAGGTCGCCGCCGCGTAGTCGGTGTGCGGCAGCGAAATCTCCACAATCTCCGCGCCGAGCTTTTCAAATTGTTTCACCGCCGCGTCCACGGCCGCTTTTACTTCCGCGTCGAGTCCGCCAATCAGGTATTCCTTCGGCAAACCGAGCTTCAGCCCCTTGATGCCGCCTGTCAGCGCGGCGGAATAATCCGGCACGGGTTGCGGCACGCTGGTCGAGTCGCGCGCATCGTGTCCGGCAATGATGCCCAGCATTGTCGCCGCGTCGCGGACGTCCTTGGTGAACGTCCCGATCTGGTCGAGCGACGACGCAAACGCGACGAGGCCGTAGCGCGACACGCGTCCGTAGGTGGGCTTCAAGCCGACGCAGCCGCACAGCGCCGCCGGCTGGCGGATGGAGCCGCCGGTGTCCGAGCCGAGCGCGGCGAGGCATTCATCCGCGGCGACCGCGGCCGCCGAGCCGCCGGAGGAGCCGCCGGGAATCCGCTCCGCGTCCCACGGATTGCGCGTGATGCCGAACGCGGAATTTTCCGTAGAGCTGCCCATGGCGAATTCGTCCATGTTCAGCCGGCCAAAAACAATCGCGCCCGCCGCCTTCAGTTTTTCAATCACCGTCGCGTCATAGGGCGAAATGAACCGGCCGAGGATTTTCGAGCCGCAGTTGAGCGGCTGGTTTTTTACGGCGAGAACGTCCTTGACGGCGACTGGCACGCCGAGCAGCGGGCGGCCGGCGGCGCGGCCCTTTTGGGCGAGCAGCTTGTCCGCCGCATCGGCCTGGGCCAGCGCGTCCGCCGCGTCGTGGCTGATGAAGGCGTGGATTTTTCCATCCACGCGCGCGATTTGGCCGAGGCATGCCTGCATCGCCTCGCGCGCGGAGACTTCGCGTCCCGCCAGTTTGGCGGCGAGTTCGGAGATGGTGAGATGGTTCAACTGCATAAACATTCAACATTCAACATTCAACGCCCAACATCCAAGGGATGCCCTGGGAACAATCCTTCAGGGTTCGATATTGAATGTTGAATGTTGAATGTTGAGTTCTTTTCATCGCAGGCGGCAATCTTCGGTTTATTCGACAATCTTTGGCACAATGAACAGGCCGTTGGCACTGGCCGGCGCGTTGCGCAGGGCGTCGTCGTGCGGGAGCGAGGCGCGGATTTCATCGGCGCGCGTCACATTGACCATCGGAACGGCGTGGGCGGTCGGCTCCACGCCGGCCACGTCGAGTTCCTTCAACTTTTCGATGTAGCCGAGGATGTGGCCGAGTTGCGCGCCCAGTTTTTTCTCCTCGTCGGGCGCAAGCGCGATGCGCGCGAGGTGCGCGACGTATTTGATGTCAATTTCGGGGGCAGCCATGAGCTGAAGTTAAAGTCCGAAGCCTGAAGTTGAAAGCCAAAAGTCAGAAGCCGTCCGTTTCAAATCTGTTTCTGGAAAGCGGTTGTTGGCCGTCAGCGTCCCGCGCTGAATTTCTCCGGGTGGGCTTGGACGTAGTCGGAAATCAGCTTGTTGCCCATGCCCGCGCAGGAATACGTCACGCCATCCCAGCGGATGGCCTTCTCAATTTCCCGCGCGGTGACGACGCCCTGTTTTGAAAGCTGCTTTTCCCAGTCGCTGAAACGGTTCAGTTGATAATAGCTCGTCGCCAGCGCCGGGGAATTGGTCTGGTTCGTTTCCGCCAGTTGCCAGCGCAGCAGCGGCAGATAAATCCGCCGCTTGTTCTCCGCCCACCACGCCTCGTTCTTGAACGGCATTCCCTTCAGCGCCGACGCCAGCCGTTGCGCCGCCTCCGCCGCGTTGTCGGCGGGAATGAAGACCGGCGGCGATTTCGCCAGCGCGTCTTTCTGCCGTTGCGCCGCCTCCCATTCCTCCCGGGTGCAATAATACGGCGGCGGCAGTTCGTCCACCAAATCCAGCATCACGCCGGCCAGAATCGTGTTGAATGAATAATTCCGGTTGACCTGAAACGTCAGCTTCGCCGGACCGCGCACCAGAAACCGCTTATACACGCCGCCGTAAAAATCACTTGCCCGCGCGCGCGCCAGTTCCGGCTTCCGGTCAAACTCCGCGATGTCGTAAAACGAACGCATGATGGTGGTGTTTCCGATCCGCTGATCCAGGGATGCCCGCCCCGGATGCGGACGGACGGAGATTTGGTAGTCCCGAAACCGGTTGTTCCATCCGTGGCCGTTGGGATCAATTTCATAGAGCGACAGGTAAAACAGCCCCGCCGGGATGCTCAATGAACAATAAATATGCGGCCCGTCCTTGCTCATCGGATATTCCTCGCCGTGGTCGTCCCATTCCGATTCGCGCCGGTTCATGTCCCACGTCGTCAATTTTTTCAGCACGCGGCTGTGCAGATACGTCGGCGACATTTCCAGACAGCGGTTGTCATCGGTCGCCAGCCATTGAACCCAATACCGCAGCGAATCGCCCGGCTCATGGTTCGGTCCTATCCGTGCGTCATACATCACGTCCCAGCCCGCGCCCCACACGTCATCCTTCGGCGACCAGTTGGCGCACAGCGCAATCCAGAAACGCCCGTATCGCCCCTGCCACTGCCCTTCCGTCCGCCAGTCGTCCTCCAGCGAAACCACCGCGCCGTTCGTCAGCCGGGCGGTCGGCACGGCTTCAATTTCCTTTAACAGCAAGTTCAACTCCGCCAAATCCGGCGCTCGCGCGGGCGATGGAAACGGCGCGTTGGTTGCCAGGTCCGGCACCCTGATTTTATGCGACTGCCGCCGCTGCAACTGCCGGGCTTCCGCCGACCGCAACAAACCCTTGCCGTAACTCCCCAGCCACGGCCTGAAATCCGGCATCGGCAATATCGCCCGCCCATAATCCGCCCCTTCCGTTTCCCCGATGGACAGTTCGTCCAGCTTCTTATACGAATAATCCGCCAACGCCAGCAGCCCGTTCTGCCGGAAATCCGCCCACATCACGCCCTCTTCATCCTCCGCAAGGCATGTCACATAATCCTCCGGCGGCAAATCCTTGCGCAACGACTTGACCGACCAGCATTTCGGCGGGCCGCCCGCCAGCCCCTTCATCTTGTCCGCCAAATCCATGCCGCGCCGCAAATTCCAATTCATCCCGCCATCCCGCGTCCACGCCAGCCCGCCGTCCGTGGCCGCGTATATCGCCCCGTCCGATGCAGCCGCCAAATCATTGATCAATTTTGATGGCAGGCCGTAGCTGGCGTGGATGAACAGGTTTTCCGTCATGGGCGCCTGCCGCCAGTCGCTGTAATCCGATGCCCGGCTGGCTATCGCTATGCCGTCGCATTGCGTCCCCGCGTATATGTTCCCCTTCGCGTCAAACGCAATCGCGCTGATTTGGTCGCTGGGAAGGCCGGCAGACCGTAGAACAGGCGTCGCGCCTGTTTCCAATTTCGAGTCTGACAAGTTAGAGACAGGCGCGACGCCTGTCCTACGCGTGTAATGCGTCCACTCATCCTTGCTCACCGAATACCGCGTCAGCCCCGCGCTCGTGCCCAGCCACACGTCCCCATCCACCGGACAGACGGCGATTTTGAAAATGCGCTCGCCGATGGGGCCGTTGGGAACGTCGTAATTTGTCCAGCTTGAGCCGTTAAAGACCGAGACGCCGTGATTGAGATGCCCCGCCCAGACGCGCCCCTGCTGGTCCACCGCCAGACTGTAGGCGTAATCGTCACCCAATCCGTTCGTGACGGTGAACTGCTGCCATTGACCGTTGGTGGATTCGTCGGGATATTCGTCGGGATTAAACCGCCAGACGCCATTGCCCTCCGTGCCCACCCACACACTGCCCCCGCCGTCCCGCGCCAGCGCCATGACAAAGGAACCCGGCTGCGGATAAATTTCCCATTGTCCCTCTCTCTTGGGAGGGGTGCGGGTTTGATTAATCCCGAATTCCGAAATAAGAAAAGGGTCGCTTTGAGGGAAGGATTGTGGGCATAGGGATTGATGCTTAAACAACCCAGCCCGACCCTGCACAAAACGACCCGCACTGAAATTACCTCGCTCTT
>JBEKRA010000024.1:0-11930 GCA_049519195.1 Verrucomicrobiota bacterium | reverse complement strand
CGGCCGGGGATTCGCCGGGCGGGTTTGGTTTTGGGCTTGGCCTTGCTCTACCCGGTTGCGGCCGGTGCCGAAGCGGTTTTTACCCTTATGGCAGCCCTTCTTGAATGGCGACGGAGCGGGGGATGGCGAATGAGCGTTGGCGCTTTGGCGTTGGGGGTGGCCTTGCCGCTGGTGGAAGGTTGGTGGATCTTTGGCCTGGCACCGGAGGAGGTTTTTGCCTCGCTGTTGCCCGTGACTAAAATCCACTTGATGGAGCATCCGCCCGGATTGGTCCCATTTGGCGCGCTGTATTGCTTGCTTCCGATGCTTGGGCTGGGAGCATTGGCAAGAGACGCGTGGCGCAAATGGAGGTCGCGGAAGATGTGTGCCGACACACAGGGAAAACCAGTTTCGCGGCCCAAGACCATGCCGGTGCAAAGCAAAAAGCTCCGCCGGGAATTGAGAAAAGCAGGCAAGACACAACCCCGGGGCTCGCGTGGTTTAGATTGGGCATGGTGCGGTGGCTGGATTGTGCAAACGGTGTTGACCGGCGCGGTTGCCGTCGGTGTTTACTTCGCCGCCCATGATCAGCGTCTTAAAACGGTCCTGGCGGTGGACTATTACGCCTGTCATGGGATGTGGTCGAAAGTGCTCGAAGAGACTGCCAGGCATCCGCTGCACGACCCTTTTGTCGCTTGCACCTCCGCCCAGGCGGCGTTTCATCTGGGCCGCCTCACGCGCCAGTTGCCCGTTTTGGCCAGGCCTGACGACTTGTTGCTCGCCGACAGAGAAGGCTTCGAGGACAACTGGAAGATGAGCGGAATCTACTTGGATTTGGGTTTTGTGAACATGGCCATGCACAGTCTGGCGGAGAATGTCGAACACTATGGCGAAAGACCCTTGCTGTTGCGCGGGTTGGTTACAGCCAACCTGGTGGCCGGCAACCTTCCCACCGCCCGGATCTACCTCAACGCGTTGACGAAGGTTCCATTCCACGCGCAATGGGCGCGGGATTATCTGCGTCGCCTCGAAGCCGATCCTTCGCTCCGCACCGACGAGGAAATAACGCGCTTGAGAAAGCTGACGGTCAAGCATGATCTGGTGGGGTCCCTTGCCACGGATGAAATATTCGGACTGCTCTTGGACGCTTGCCCGCAAAACCGCATGGCTTTCGAATACCGCATGACGTATCGCCTTCTGACGAAGAACCTGCCCGGCTTTGCCAAAAGCCTGAAAAGGGTCCAGGATTTCCCTGGATTCGAGGTCCCTCCGCTGTGGGAAGAAGCGCTCATTATCTTCAACCACGAGCAAGGAATGCCTGTGTCCGAAATCAAGGCCAGGTTCAATCCCGATTTGGTCCGGCGTCTGGATCAAATCTTTCAAGCGTATGAGGCGAACGGACACGACGCAAAAGCCACTTGGAACCAATTCAAATCGAAATATGCCGATAGTTATTTCCTATATTATTATCTGGTCAATCCCTAAACTTGCTCAAGCAAGCTGTCGGGATACCAGCTTCTGGCGAATCGCCCGGCTTGCCCTTATGATTGCCGCGGTGGCAGGGACAACGGCTGCCGTTGTCTCAAGCGCCGATGAGGTGCCACTCGCTGCGCCCGCGCCCCGGATTCAACCCGATTATAGCGAGTTGATCATCCCGCCCAACATTGCCCCGCTCAACTTTCAGATCCGGGAACCAGGCTCGGCCTATCGCGTCCGCCTGGAGGCCGACGCTGGAACGCCCGTGGAAATAACCACAAGCAGTCCAATCATCCAGTTCCCGGAAAAGCCGTGGAGCCAATTGCTCGCCAGCAACGCAGGCAAGTCCCTGCGGCTGAATATCTGGATCAAGGGAGCTGACGCGCAATGGAAACGATTCCAAACCATCACCAACCGGATTGCCGTCGAAACGATTGATCCCGTTCTCCTCTACCGGAAGATCCATCCAGTCCAAAATGCGTGGGCTACGATGGGACTCTATCAGCGCCGGTTGCAAACCTTCGAAGAAACTCCGTTCCTAGAAAATCGGCGGTTCAACTACGGGTGCTGCCATTGCCATGCATTGCGCAACAATGGCCCCGACACGGCCACAGTTGCCATCCGCAGCGGTATTTTCGGCAATCAGTTGTTGGCGATCAAAAACGGCACCGTCGAATCCATCCATGGAACGGTGGGTTACCCGGCCTGGCACCCCAAGGAGCCGATTGTAGCCTCCGCGTTCAGCAAGCCGCAACTGTTGCTGCACTCGGCCAAGTTAAACGACATGCGCGACATTGTTGAAACCGAAAGCTGGCTCGGCTATTTCCATTTGGATTCCAGCTCGGTCAAGAAAATTCCGGCGGCGGACAATGGCAAATTGGCGGGGTCCCCGGCATGGTCGGCCGATGGCACATACCTGTATTACTGTTGCGCACCAAATCTGCTGGCTGTAGAGACTAACACAATCGACGCCGCCTACTCTCAAATCAAGTATGACTTGATGCGCATCGCATACGATGTTGCCAACGATCGCTGGGGCACGCCGGAATTGGTGCTGTCCGCGCGCACTTTGGGGTTGAGTATTGCGCTGCCACGTTTGAGCCCGGATGGGCGCTGGCTTTTCTTCTGCGGAACCGCTTACGGTTGCTGGCCGACGTATGATCCGGACAGCGACTTGTATGCGATTGACCTCCGCACGGGAGGAAATGGCGCCGAATTCGCCTGGCACAAACTTGATATCAGCTCGTCCGAATGCGAATCCTGGCTGAGTTGGTCCTCGAACAGCCGCTGGGTCGTGTTCAGCACCAAACGCATGAGCCCGTTGTTCAGTCGTCCTCACCTGGCCTATGTCGGCGCTGATGGGCGATGCGGCAAACCCTTTGTTCTGCCCCAGCGCGATCCAACGTTCTACGATTCCCAACTCCTAACTTACACGATCCCGACTTTGGCGACCGGTCCGATGCGGGTTTCGCAGGCGGCGCTCGTTCGAGCAATCAAGAGCGAACATCACCGGGATTTGCAACTCCCATGACCTCACAAAGGGGTCAGTTCCTATTATTGACTATTTGTCCGGTTTAGGATAATGTTTGCGGCGTGGCTCGCAAGTTGAGAATCGAGTTTGCCGGCGCGGTTTATCATGTGATGAATCGCGGCGACCGGCGTGAGGCTATTTTTCATGATGACGCTGACCCGGCGTTGTTCCTAGAAACGCTGGCGGAGAGTTGCGCCAAGACGGGCTGGGAGGTTCAGGCCTTTTGCCTGATGCCCAATCATTTTCACCTGGTGGTGGAAACGCCCCAGCCGAATCTGGTTGCGGGCATGAAGTGGCTGCTGGGAACTTACACGGCGCGCTTCAACCGGCGGCACAAGTTGTCCGGGCATCTGTTCAGCGGACGTTACAAGGCGTTGCTGGTGGATGGCGGAAACGCGGGTTATTTGCGGACGGTTTGCCGGTATGTGCATCTGAATCCGGTGCGGGCAAAATTGATCGGGCCAGAAGCGCCGCTGCGAGAATTTCGCTGGAGCAGCCTGCCCCTTTATCTGAATGCGCCCGGAAAGCGCCCGGCCTGGCTACAGGTGGCCCGGGTGCTGGGTGAAGAGGGTATCCCCAAGGACAGCAATGCCGGACGCAAGGAATTTGAGCGGCGCATGGAGGAGCGGCGGCAGTTGGACGAGCCGGAGGAATTTGGCGGCATTCGTCGTGGCTGGTGCCTGGGTGATGAGGCGTTTCGCAAGGAATTGCTGGCGCAAATGACGGAGAAGGTCGGGCAAAACCACTATGGCCGGGAACGCGCGGAATCCGACCTGGCACGGGCGGAACAGGTGTTGGCGGCGGCATTGGCGGAGCGCGGCTGGACCGAGGAAGAACTGAAGACTCGAAAAAAGGGCGACCCCGTCAAGGTTGAGATCGCTGCCCGGCTGCGTCGGGAGACAACCATGACCTTGCGGTGGATTGCAGGCCGGCTGACTATGGGGAGTCTGGCTTATTTGAACAACCGGCTCTATTTGGCGCGCAAGAGAAAAGAAAATAGACGAAAATAGGAACTGACCCCTTGGAAATAATTTCTCACAGTCCGGCGGAGACGGAAGCGCTCGGCGAACAGCTTGGCCGCGCGGCGAAGCGCGGACTCGTCATCGCGTTGAGCGGCGATCTGGGCGCGGGCAAGACGCAACTGGTGAAAGGCCTGGCGCGCGGACTCGGCATCATGGCGCGCGTGCATTCGCCGACGTTCACGCTCGTCAACGAATACGCCGGCGGGCGGCTGCGGCTGTTTCATCTGGATTTATACCGGCTGGAAACGCGCGGGCAGATTCTGGCCGCCGGGCTGGAGGAATATTTGCAGCCGGACGGCGTGGCGGTGATTGAATGGGCCGGGAGAATTTGCGATTTGCGATTTGCGATTTGCGATTTGAAGAAGGTGCAAATTGAAATTGTGAGCGAGACGGAACGGAAAATTATTTATGACGATTTTGGCACTTGAATTTTCATCGCCGCAGCGGAGCGTGGCCGTTTTGCGGACGGACGGTGCAGCCATGACCGCCGAATCCATTGAGACCGGCGGGCACGGGGCGAACGCGTTCGGGATGATTGAGCAGGTTCTGGCGGAAGCGAAAATCGAGCGCGAACAGATTGACGCGCTGGCCGTCGGCCTCGGCCCCGGCTCCTACACCGGCATTCGCGCGGCCATTTCGCTGGCGCAGGGCTGGCAACTGGCGCGCGGCGTGAAATTGCTGGGCGTGAGCAGCGCGGAAACGATCGCCGCGCAGGCGCGGGCGGAAAAAATCCCGGGCCGCGTGAACGTGGTGATTGACGCGCAGCGGAATGAATTTTACCTGGCAACGTATGAAATCACCCCGGACGGCTGGCGGGAAATCGCGCCGCTGAAAATTTTGTCGCGGGCGGAAGTCGAATCGCGGGCGGCCGGGGGCGAAATTTTGGCCGGGCCGGAAGTGACAAAATGGTTTCCGAACGGCCGGTTGATTTTTCCGCGCGCGGTGGCGCTCGCGGAGCTGGTCGCGCGCCGGGGCGATTTCACGCCGGGCGAAAAGCTTGAGCCGATTTATTTGCGGGAAACGAATTTTGTGAAGGCGGCGCCCCGCCTGCCGGGCGCAAGCTGAACGTCATGATGCGGGCGTAACCGCCAGCCCAAATCGGCGGGGACAAAAAGTTTTCTTCCGTTTCCTCCGATTGACGGTGCTACGGCTTCAGGAAATCCTCCACCGTGCGGTGCATTTTTTCCAGGTCCGGCAGGTTGACATACATCATGTGGCCGGCGTCGAATTCCGCGTAGGTGATATTGGTGCGGTAGGCCGGGTCGAGCGGCATGTGGTCGAGCGCGTAACGCGCGGTGTCAATCGGGCAGACCAGATCGCAGCGCCCGCCGAGCACGAGCACGCGCATGTAGGGGTTCTGGTTCATTATCCCGGCAAGCCGATCGCCCGCGCTGGCGTAGGTGTTGCGCGAGCCGTAATTCCACGGCTGGACGCCGGCGAGGATTTCGTAGGGCAGGTCGTCCTCGAATTTCAATTCGCCGCGCACGTAGGAATTCATCGCGGCGGAAAACGGCCCGAGCACAGCAGCGGAGGATGGATCAAAATCGGGATTCTGTGACGCGGGGTTGTTGTCGCGCCCGGTGATGCGCGCGTCGTAGGCGCCGAGAATCAGGCCCTCGTCGTGCAGCAATTGCCTGCGAAACACGCCTTCGTCAATCCGCAGATGGTTGTCTTCGATGACCGATGGTTTCAAGCCGGTGAGCCGCGCAAGTTCGTCGGCGACTTTTTTGTGTTCACCGGCGGAGAGCGCGTCGCCCTGTTGCAGCGCGGAGGCGTATTCGCCCTTCGCAAATGCGCGCGCGTCGGCCAGCGCCTTCGGCAGATCGGCCTGCAAATCCGGCGGCAATTTTTTGTGGAACTGCGCCGCCGCCGTGTAGGCCGGCAGATACAGCGGATACGGCACGTCGTTTCCCGGCGGGTTGTAAATCGTCGCGAAATCCAAAACACCGGAGACGAGAATCAGCCCGTTCAAATACATGCCGTAGCGGGAACTCAAATGCTCCGCCAGACCGGCGGCGCGAAAAACGCCATAGCTTTCGCCGCAAAGATATTTCGGCGAGAACCAGCGGTCGTGCCGCGTCGTCCAGAGCCGGATGAACTCGCCGACGGAATCCAGATCGGCGGAGTTGCTGAAAAATTCATCGGGCTTTTCATCCTTCGCCGGGCGGCTGAATCCGGTGGCCACCGGGTCAATGAACACCAGGTCGCTTTTGTCCAGGATGGAATACTCGTTGTCAATCAGGCCAAACGGCGGCGGCGGCAGCGTGCCGTCCGCGTTCATCTTCACGCGGCGCGGTCCGAGCGCGCCGAGGTGCAGCCACACGGACGACGAGCCGGGTCCGCCGTTGAAGCAAAACGTGACAGGGCGCGCGGCCTTGTTGGTCTCGCCGGCGCGGGTGTAGGCGACGTAAAAAACCGACGCGCGCACCGTGCCCGTGGGAGCGAGAATCGGCAACATGCCCGTCTCGGCCACGTAGGTGACACTCTGGCCGGCTATGGCGATGGTGTTGGTGGTGAAGACTGGCTTGTGCGTGGCGTCGGGGATGATGGCGGCCTCGTTTTTTTCAGCCGGCGCGTTGGTGCCGCCGGCGGGCGCAGTGGTTTTGGGCGCGTCGGCGGCGCAGAGGCGGCCGGCGAGGATGAGCGGCAGAAGCAAACGGATTTTTTTCATGGCCATTTTGTTGTTTTGCGCTGGAAAGAATGCGCTTTCAGTTCATTGGGCGCAAGCCATGTGTCGCGCCGGTGACGTCCCGGTGGCGGGCTTGTGAATTTTGTGAATTTGTGAACAACTTTTCTGGAAGATTCTTGCTGGTGACGGGAATTTTTGGGAGAAAGGAGGCGCGCGCAAGGTTGCCCGATTTGAAATATGAGACAGAAGGCCGGCTCTATTTGGGAACGCGGGGGGCGGGTTGAAACCGGCGGGATGAATCCTCCGCCACAGGGAGAGTTTTTGTTTCGCGCCCGCCGGCAATTTCAAAATGGTTTCACGCTCATCGAACTTCTGGTCGTCATCGCCATAATCGCCATTCTGGCGGCGCTGCTGTTGCCCGCGCTGTCGGCGACCAAGAAAAAGGCGCAGGATCTCAAGTGCATCAGCAACTTGAGGCAATGGGGGCTGGCTTTCAAGATGTATACGGATGCAAACGATGACATGGTCCCGGAAGAGGGGAACACAATACTGACCATAAACAATGCCGCCAACGTCTTTGCCTGGTATAATGTGGTTTCGCGCTCCGTCGGCCAGCCGGCGCTGATGAATTTATACATGATGCACAATCCGCCGCTGCCCAGCAGTCCCACCATCTATTCCTGTCCGAGCTGCCCCAATCCGAACAACACCAACAGCCCCTACAGCAGTCCGCCCGACATGAACAAGGCGTTCTTCATGTATGGCGAAAATGGCCGCCTGTGCGTCAACGCCGGCAACGCGCAGACCAAGCTCTCCGGGCTGCGCAAGCCAACAGACACCATCTTCATGGCGGAAGTGGATCCCAATTCGCCGAACAACACCGGCCCGGCCCAGTCCAACGTGACCGGCCAATATGCGGTGGGGCGGCATGGCAACGGCAAGTTCGGCAATTTTGCGATGTGCGACGGCAGCGCGCGCGGAGTGATAACCAATGAGTTTATAAGAACCAAAGCTGAAAGTAACGGAACTCCAACCAATGATGGTCAAAACGAATGGGCCGAGCCTCGGACGATTTACTGGTATCCCTCGGCAACGACACCCAATTGAACGGCTTTAACAACTCCAACCAAAAACTCCGAAAAATAAAACCGAAGGACACAAAATGAACCATATGAAATCAATCCGAAAGGCCGTCGCCATCGCGGCCGCACTCGCCAGTCCAATCTTTTTTGCCGGACAGGCCGGGGCGGCATCCACGCCCTATCCAATGGCGAACGGTAATTATTCAGAGAATTTTTCAGACATGGTAAGCTGGCCGGCAGGCTTGGGCGGCGCCGGCACGACAGCTTCAAACTGGTCGCCGGTGGCCATATATTCGAGTGGGACGATACCCGACGGGGCGAAGATCACCACTTCCACGGCGACATTTTCATCCGGCAGTTCCGGCGGCCTACAGACCAACAGCCCCGTTGGCAGCATGACTCTTTTGTCCACGGGTTCTACTGACAATTCCTCGGCGGTGGCTGTTGACTTGTTGCTGGACTTCACAGGCAAAAACGCCGGCACTTTGAGTTTTGACTGGGCACAAACCAACAATTCGACTGGCAATCGCGCCGGAACGGTGAGGGTTTACACCAGCACTGACGGCAGCACTTGGACTGAACTGACGGCAGCCATGGTGTCCGTTACCAACAATTTTACGCCGGTGGCTTCAGGCTCTAGGTCTGCTATCGCGCTGCCGACTTCATTCGCCGGCAGTTCAACGGCCCGCATCCGATTTTATTACCACAACGGCACAGGAGGATCTTCCGGTTCGCGCCCGAAAATCGCAATTGACAACGTCGCCGTCACCTCGACGGCGCCGGCGGGAAACCCGCCGGTAATTACCACCATCACGCCATCCATCATTGCCGCAAACGCGGGCGACACCGCCGCCTTCACCGTCTCCGCCACGGGCGATGCCCCCACCTATTTCTGGTATAAGGAAACCGCCACAAGCACGAATCTGATTTCCGGCGCGACCACCGCGACGCTGACCCTGCCGAATGTCCTGGCGGCGGACGCGGCCAATTATCAGGTGGTGCTTTCCAACGCGACCCCGCCGACAGCCACCAGCGACGTGGTTTCATTGACGGTCGTTGACCCGTATCTTGCCACCCAGCCGTCGAGCCAGACCCGGTTGATCGGCGGATCCATTTCCTTCACCGCAGGCGTGCTCGGCACGCAGCCGATGAATTATCAGTGGTATGTCAAACCCACGGCGGATTCCGACTTCACCGGCATGACGCCGCTGGTTAATGGCGGCACGGTGGCCGGCGCTTATACCAACACGCTCACCATCACCAATCTGGCTTGGACGAATGCCACCAATTATTTTGTCGTTGCCAGCAACAGCATCGGCTCGGTGACCAGTTCCGTGGTCACGCTCACCCTGGGCACGGTTCAGGTTCCACTGGCGTTTTGGGATTTCAACGGCAACCTGAACATCACCAATCCGCCGCCCGCCCAGGGCGTCGGCACGGCCACGTTTGCGAATTGCACGACCTTCTCAAATTACATTGCCAGCGGCAACGACTATGGCATTCAAAACAACGGCTGGGGCACATCCACTTATCCGGCGGCGTGCGTTTCCAACAAGACCGCCGGCGTGCGTTTCAACACCAGCACGCACGCCGCGAAGAACATCACGGTTTCCTATGACACCCGCGCCACTCCAACCGCCAGCAAATATGAGCGGCTGCAATACACGACCAATGGCACTGACTTCATTGATTACCCGACCAGTTCCAGTTTCATTCAAGGCGTGAATTATGAATCCCGCGCCTTCAGCCTGGCGGGCTTTCCGGGCGTGGCGGACAATACCAATTTTGCCGTCCGCATTGTGACTGAATTTGAGAGCACGGCAAAGTATGGCGCGACCAACAATGCCCAATATGCCGGCAACGGGGGAACTTACGCCGCCAGCGGCACTGTGAGCTACGACATCGTCAGTATTTCCGCCGACGCCATCACCAATAACAACGCGCCTCCAACCATCTCCAGTTTCACCAATATGATCACGACGGACACGGATGGTTCAACCGTGCTCCATTTCACCGTTGGCGATGCCGAGACCGCCACTGGTTCCCTGGCGGTTTCCGCCGTGTCCTTTAACCAGACGGTGATGCCAAGCGGCAACATTTCACTCGGCGGCAGCGATGCCAGCCGCACCCTCACGCTCACGCCCACTTCTGGCGGGCTTGGAGTCGCGCCGATTCAGGTCACGGTGACGGACGGTGGTGGGGACATCACCACAACCTGGTTCTATGTCACGGTCAATCCGGGCAATCAACCCCCGACCATCAGCGGGCTGGTGAACACCAATATGCTTGGCAACGTTACCAACATATTCCCCTTCACCATCGGGGACGACAAGACGCCGGTCGCCAGCCTTCAATTGTCAGCGTCATCCGGCAACGCGACGTTGCTGCCGAATGATACCAATCACCTGTCCTTTGGCGGAAGCAGTTCCAACCGCACTCTCATCGCCGCTCCGGTGGCGAATCAATATGGTGTCACTCCCATCACCGTCACGGTCAATGACGGGGAGAAAAACACGGCCCTTACTTTTGTCCTGGTGGTTCGTCCCAATATCGTCACGCTTTTGAATGAAGGCTTCGATTACGACAGCAGCGGAGCCATCATCGGCGTGTCGGACGGATTCTGGCAGACCCACAGCGGCACCGCCGGACAAATGCAGGTTGGATCGGGACAAGTCACGGTGACGGACAATAACGGCGAGGACGTGAACGCGCCCCTGATCGGCCAGCCCTACAATTCGGCCAGCAAGCAGGTGTTGTATTCCAGCTTCACGATTAATTACACCTCGTTGCCAACAGAAGGCGGCACTTACATCGCGCATTTCAGGGACAGCTCGTCCGGTTATTATGCCCGCGTTTATGCTTCCACTTTCAATGCGGCGTCCGGCGCCTACCGCCTTGGCGTGGGCAATTATTCCGTCGTGACCAACACGACCGCGCAAGTGGCGCAAGACCTGTTGCCGGGCGTCAATTACACGGTGGTCACCCGGCTGGTTCTGTCCAATGGCGTCTCCACCATCTGGATCAATCCCACCGGCGAATCATCGCCGAGCATGACCGACACCACCGCCGTCAGCGCCCCGGGCCCAATCACCAGCTATGCCCTCCGCGAAAATGCGGGCGAAGGAACCATGAACATTGACAATCTGAAGGTCGGCCTCAATTTCTTGAGCGTCATCACCAACATCGTTGACGTGCCGCCGCTGGCCAACCCAGATTCTTACAGTGTCGTGAAAAACAGTGTCACCAATCTGTTCAACCCGTTGACAAACGACGTGCTGAACACGCCTGGCGGCAGCTTGAGCCTCGTCAGCGTGACACCGACGAACGGAACGGCGACAATCACCAACGGCGGGCAGCAAGTCCTCTTCGCTCCGGCGGCCGATTTTGTGGGAACAGCGACCATCGGCTACACTGTCACGGATAACTTCGGAGGCACGAGCAGTTCAGTAATCACGGTGGATGTGGTGAATCTGTCGCCCATTCCATTGAGCGCGCACTTGTCCGCTGGAAGCTTTGTTCTTTCCTGGACAAATGCGGCGTTCGGCTTGGAGTTCTCAACCAACGTGGCCGGGCCTTACACGCCAATTCCCGGCATAACCAGTCCCTACACCGCGCCAATGACCAACTCGACAGGCTTTTACCGCCTCGTGCATTAAACCCGACGGCGACGGAGTGGAAGATTCAAGGGCGGCCAGCAATGGCCGCCCTTTTTGTCGGGCAACGTCCCGCCGCCACAGATGGCGGGTCGGCCGGTTGTTTTTTGCATGGCGGAGCGTATGGCGTTTTCAACCCGAATTCCGAAGTCGGCTTGTGGGTAGCTGCGACGCCCCGTCGCAGAATTGTGCTGGCGACGCCCTCGTCGCCAGTTGGATCGGAGGCTTTTCCGATGGAGTGAAAAATGCGACGAGGGCGTCGCTGCTGCCCTTCGGTGACGAGGCGTCACCGCTACTCGCGCCCGGCAACTTCGGGATTCGGGTTCAAGCTAATTTGCTCGAAAGCAAATCAGCATCAGGCCCCCGCCTCAATTGGGCGGGGTGCGCCGTTCTTGGTCAAGGAATCCGCGTCCGGTCACGCTTTCGTGACCGGATAGCTGGCGAGCGCCCGCATGTATTGGGCGCGCTCGAAGGCGCTGGGCGCGGGGCAATTCTTCTGGCTCAAGCTGCCCTTGAGCTGCGCGACGGATTCGTATTCGTGCTCCTCCATCCATGCGA
>JBEKRA010000023.1:0-12075 GCA_049519195.1 Verrucomicrobiota bacterium | reverse complement strand
CAAGGTTTCTTTCAGTTCCGCCACGCTTTGTTTGAGCGCCTGAATCTCGGCGGTCTTTTCCTTCAACGATGCAATTTCCGATGCCTGTTCCTCGACTTTGCGGTGTTGCTTGAGGAATTCGTTCAGGAGCATGGCGTTGACGGCTTCGTAACGCACGGTGTAAATCCCGTGCTGATCGTCGCGCACCACCAGATCCGGATCCACTTGGTCCACGTCCTCGGCGACAAGGCCGAATTGCGGCACGCCGTGCGGATCAACTCCAGGTTTGTAACGGAAGGTGACGGGATGGAGAGCATAGAGCACGTCGCTGGAATCGGCCATCGCGCGGATGTTTTCCTTGAACCGGCGGGAGGAGGTGGAGATGCCGAGCTTGCCGGAGGAATTCACATAGACCGCCACGCCGCCGGAAGCGGTGGCATCGTAGATGCCGGCGATGAAGGTGCTGGTCTGGGTTCCCTGCTCGCCAATGCGGATGGTCTTGCTTTCATTGGTGACACCCTCATTGCCGATGTCAATGTTGTAACTGCCGGTGGTGAGATTGTCGCCGGCTTCATAGCCCAGGGCGATGTTGTTGGAACCGCTTGTGTTGTTATAAAGCGCCTCGGGACCACAGGCCGTGTTGGCGGAACCGCGGGTGTTGCTGTATAGCGCCCGATAACCATCGGCGGCGTTTTCGGTGCCGTTCGTGTTGGCGTAGAGCGCGTCATAACCGATGGCGGTGTTGCCCTCGCCGTTCATGTTGTCCCAAAGCGCCTGATACCCGCTGGCGGTGTTGTAGGAGCCGGTGGTGTTATTCAAAAGCGTCTCGTTACCGTCAGCCGTGTTATAGGAGCCGGTGATGTTTTGGTGAAGCGCCCCGGCACCGCTGGCCGTGTTGCAAGAGCCGCTGGTGTTTTCATAAAGCGCCTCGACACCGTTGGCGGTGTTTTCATAGCCGTTCGTATTGGAGGAAAGCGCCTGATAACCGTTGGCGGTGTTGTCGTAGCCGCTGGTGTTTTCATAAAGCGCCTCGGCGCCATTGGCCGTGTTGCAATCGCCGCTGATGTTGGAAATTAGCGCTCGATAACCGTTGGCGGTGTTTTCGATGCCGTTCGTGTTGTAGCAGAGCGCTTGATAACCGATGGCGGTGTTGCCCCCGCCGTTCCCGTTGAAGGAAAGCGCCTCATAACCGATGGCGGTGTTGTAGAAGGCGGTGGTGTTGTGGAGAAGCGCCTCGGTGCCATTGGCGGTGTTGTAGGAACCGCTGGTGTTATGGTAAAGCGCCCCGGCACCGTTGGCCGTGTTGTCGGAACCACTCGTGTTCATGCGCAGCGCACTCGATCCAACTCCCGTGTTATCGGTTCCGTCCAAGGTCAAATTTCCCGCATCCTGGCCGGCAAAGAAATTGCGATACCCGTAGGTGTGCAATACCGTGTTTGTGCCGGAATAAATAATGCCGTCGGTGGCCGTCGTCTCCGCCAGCTTCAAATTGCCATCGAGCGTCACGGTATTGGCGGCGAAATTCCCGAAGAGGTTGCGCTTGACGATGGCGCCGGCGGTGTCGGCCGCGGTGGCGGCGTTGGCCGCAGCCGCGCCGCTGGCCACATCCGCTGCCGTCTGCCCGCCCACGGCGGAAACGACTGTGGCGCTTTGCGTTCCTGTCACATCGCCGCTCAAGCTGCCGGAGAAGTTGTTGGCGGTGGTGGCGTTGCCGTTGAACGTGCCGCCCAGGGTGACACCGGTTTCCGTATTCGTGACCACCGCGCCCGGCAGTTGCGCCAGCGGGACGACGCCGCTGGACAAATGCGAGGCATTGAGGCCGGTCAGGTCGGAGCCGTCGCCCTGGAACGCGTCGGCGCGCGCCGTGCCGGCGATGTTGAGCGCCGCGCCGGACGGGTCGTTGGTGTTGATGCCCACGCCGCCGGCGGCGCGAATGAGGAACTGGTTGTTGCCGGTCGAGGAGAAATCGGCGTTTTGCGAATCTGCCCAGACGAAGGCACCCTTATTGGCAGCTTTGGCCCGGCGGCCCGCGGCAAAGCTGTAGTCGCTTCCAGCAGTGTTGTAACTGCCACCCGGAACGGTGGCATACGCCGCGTCAGTTCCGATGGTGTTGGAGTAACCGCCGCCAATAAAAGACATATAGGCGTTGGAGTGGACGATGTTCTTAACACCGGCGCCAATGAAGGATTCATCAGTATTAAACTCTAGTATGTTTCCATTACCGCCGCCAATGAAAGATTCGCCAGCATCGGACTGGATGGTGTTTTCGTAGCCGCCGCCGATGGCGGAATAATCAGACAGGTTTGTGTTGCACACCCCGGCAATGGTGGAGTAGGAGCCGGTCAGCCGGTGGCCGCCGCCTATTTGCAGGCGGTCGGCGATCAGATCGCCCCCGCTTGTTACGGTGCCTGTGAACGTGGGACTGCTGTCGAGCAGGGCGACATTAGCCGAGAGGCGCGCGTCGGACACCGTGCCGCTGGCCAGGTTGTCCGCGTTCAGGTTGCCGAGACCCACGCCGTTGCCGACGAAAATGCCGCCCAGGACGACGCCGGTTTCCGCGTTCGTGACCACCGCGTCTGGCAGTTGCGCCAGGGCGAGCGTGCCGGTGATGTTCGCCGCCGCAACGGAATCCGCGCTGGCAGCGCCGGCGGCCTGGATGGCATACGGCGAGGGTTTGACGGCCTGGCGCGGTGAGAGCGGGTTAAACGCACCGCTACCGTTGGTGCGCACGGAAATGCCCAGCCAGCGGGCGTCGCCAATGAACACGCCGGAGCCGAAGTCCAGCGTGGTGGTGAACAGGCCGTTGGTGACGCCGACGGCGGAGTT
Organism: Verrucomicrobiota bacterium; assembly: GCA_049519195.1. GTDB lineage: Bacteria > Verrucomicrobiota > Verrucomicrobiia > Limisphaerales > UBA11358 > UBA11358. The sequence goes on along the minus strand of JBEKRA010000023.1, from coordinate 9,270 downwards.
CGTAACCATGACTAGCGGGGTGCCGCCGCTGGCCACATCGCAAATGGCGAAGCGGAAGTCATAAATGCCGCAGGCGGCATTCGTGCCGTCGGTGAGGCGGCCCTGATAGGTGAACGCCGTGCCCAGGGGCGCGGCTTGGGTGAGGCTGCTGAACAAAGCCAGTAGCGCGAGCGTGATCCGGATTTGTTTTGTTTTCATGTTTGGTTTGTGGTTTTGGATTTCGCTTTGGTTGCTAAATTCGGAGACAGGCGCGACGCCTGTCCTACTTTGTAAGCCGTTGTTCGAGGGCTTCGAGCCGCCGTTTGAGCGCCTGAATTTCGGCGTCCTTTTCATTTAATTTCCGGTTCAACCCCTGGATCGCCGCCAGCGCCACGCCGTCGGCATCAATGGTGGTGATGCCGGTGTCGCTCTCGCCCACGGCGAAGGCGGCCTTGAAGTCTTGGGCCATGGGGCCGATGTGGCGGATGGAGGCATCTTGGCTCTTGTATTTCCAAGTGGTCAAGGGCATGGCGGCCACTTTGTCCAGCACCGCTTGCGTGTTCACCGGCTCGAAAGACTCCTTGGCGTTGCGGTCGCTCAAGCTGGTCCAGGAACCGCCGCCGGACGCCAGTTGCACGCCGGCGCCGGCACTGCTGTATAACTGGTAGCCGCCGTAGAAACGGGCGCGGAACTGGTTGGCCGCCGTGGAGGCAAAGACTGTCTCGTGATAGTCGGCTATGACGAAAGAGCCGTCGTGGAGAGTTTCGGCGTAGGTGCCGGCGGCAAAACTGTAGTTAGCCATGGCGGTGTTCCAATAGCCTCCAGGAATGGTGGCATATTGTGCGTTGTTCCCGATGTAGTTTCCATAGCCGCCAGCGATGACGTCGAGGGCGGAGTTCGTGTCGATGAGGTTTTCATAGCCGCCGGCGATGACGCTCAAGTAGGCGTTGTCGGCGATGTTGTTGCTGGAACCCCCGCCGATGACGCTGTGGTCGGCGTCTGTGCCGATGTCGTTGAGACGGCCGCCGGCGATGAGACTGTAGCTGGAGAATGCGGCAATGTTGTTGTCGTAGCCGCCGGCGATGACGCTGTGGTCGGCGTTTGTGCTGATGTTGTTCGCTTCGCCGCCAGCGATGACGCTGCGGTTGGCGTTCGCGTCAATATTGTTGTTATAGCCCCCGCCGATGGCGCTCTGGTAGGCGTTCGTGCCGATGTCGTTGAGACGGCCGCCGCCGATGAAACTGCCGGCGGCGTAGGCGGCAATGTTGTTGTCGTAGCCTCCGCTGATGACACTGCGGTTGGCGTTCGTGCCGATGTCGTTGTTGTCGCCCCCGCTGATGACGCTGTTGTAGGCGTTCAGCCTGATGATGTTGTTGCTGCCGCCGCCGATGACGCTGGAGCGGGCGTCGGCGGCGATGTTGTTGTCGTAACCTCCACCAATTGCGGAATAATCGGCGTTGGTATGTATGCTATTAACGTAGCCGCCGCTTATGGAGGCGAATACGGCGTCTTCCTGAATGGTGTTGTTGTAACCTCCACCAATGGCGGAATAATCGGCGTTGGTCTGTATGGTGTTCCAATAGCCGCCGCTTATGGTGGAATAAGAGGCGCCAGTTTGGATCGTGTTTCTCCGGCCACCGCCAATGGCGCAATTAGACGCCAAGTTCGTGTTGTAGTATCCTCCGGCAATGGTGGAGTTGGTGTCGGTCAGCAGGTGGCCGAAGCCAATTTGCAGGCGGTCGGCGAGCAGATCGCCCCCGCTGGTCACGGTGCCCGCAAAAGTGGGGCTGCTGTTGAGCGTGGCGACATTGGCCGAAAGGCGCGCGTCGCTGACGGTGCCGCTGGCGAGCTGGGTGGCGTTAAGATTGGTCAGTCCGCCGCCATTGCCGGTGAAACTGTTGCCGGCATTGTTCAACGTCAGCGCGCCCGAATAAGTGCCGGACAGCCGCGCGTCCGGCACGGTGCCGCTGGCCAGTTGCGAAGCATTCAGGTTGGTGAGGCTGCCGCCGTTGCCGGCGAAAACCGAGTTGGTGATGAAGGCGTTGGTGATGGTGATGCCGGCGACGACATTGCTCGCCAAGGCCGCCTTGCCGCCGTTCAAGTTGGTGGCCAGTTGCCAAGTCGTCGCATCCAGTTGGTTGCTCGTGATGCCACTTAACTGCGCCAAGGGCACGGTGCCGGCGAGTTGGGAAGCGTTAAGATTGGAGAGGTTGCCGCCGTTGCCGCTGAAGTTTGTGGCGGTGATGGTGCCATTCACGTCCAGGGCGGTGGCGGGATTGGCCTTGTTGATGCCCACGCCGCCCGAGGCGCGGATGAGGAACTGGTTGCTCGTGGTCGAGGCGAAGTCGGCGTTTTGGGAGTCGGCCCAGACAAATGTGCCGTCATCGTTGGCCTTGGCCCGGTTGCCAGCCGCAAAGCTGTAGTTGCCCCCGGCAGTGTTGTAATAACCGCCCGGAACGGTGGCATATTGCGCGCCGCCCCCGATGGTGTTCCAGAAGCCGCCGCCAACGGTGGACCTGATGGCATTGGTCTGGATGGTGTTGCCGGCACCGCCGCCAATGGTGGAGTAATTGGCGTTTGACTGAATGTTGTTGTTGTAGCCGCCCCCAATGGTGGAGGTATAAGAGTTGGTCCCGATCGAGTTGATCTGTCCGCCCCCAATGGTGGAGTAATTGGCGTTGGGCTGGATGGTGTTTCCAAAACCGCCGCCAATTGTGGAATAAAAATCGCTCACTCCGATGGTGTTCCGCTGGCCGCCGCTGATGGTGGCGAAATCCTCCAAGTTCGTGTTGTATTGTCCTCCGGCGATGGTGGCGTAGTTGCCGGTCAGAATATGGCCGGAGCCGATTTGCAGGCGATTGGCGAGCAAATCACCCCCGCTGGTCATGGTGCCGGTGAAGGTGGGGCTGCTGTTGAGCGTGGCGACATTGGCCGAGAGGCGCGCGTCGGACACCGTGCCGCTGACGAGCTGGGAGGCGTTGAGATTGGTGAGGCTGCCGCCGTTGCCGGCGAAAACCGAGTTGGTGATGAAGGCGTTGGTGATGGCGATACCGGCGACGACGTTGCTCGCCAAGGCCGCCTTGCCGCCGTTCAAGTTGGTGGCCAGTTGCCAGGTCATCGCATCCAGTTGGTTGCTCGTGATGCCGCTCAACTGCGCCAGGGGCACGGTGCCGCTGGCAAGCGAACTGGCGTTCAAACTGGTCAGGCCGGCGCCATTGCCGGTGAAACTGTTGCCGGCATTGTTCAACGTCAGCGCGCTCGAATAAGTGCCGGACAACCGCGCGTCCGTCACGGTGCCGCTGGTCAATTGAGAGGCGTTGAGGTTGGTGAGGCTGCCGCCGTTGCCGGCGAAAACCGAGTTGGTGATAAAGGCGTTGGTGATGGTGATGCCGGCGACGACGTTGCTCGCCAAGGCCGCCTTGCCGCCGTTCAAGTTGGTGGCCAGTTGCCAGGTTGTCGCATCCAGTTGGTTGCTCGTGATGCCGCTCAACTGCGTCAGGGGCACGGAGCCGCTGGCCAGTTGCGAGGCATTCAGGTTGGTGAGGTTGCCGCCGTTGCCCGCGTGGCTGCCGGTGAAACTCCCGCTAAAGCTGGTGGCGGTGACAGTGCCATTCACATCCAAGGCGGTGGCGGGATTGGTCTTGTTGATGCCTACGCCGCCGGAAGCGCGGATGAGAAACTGGTTCAAGCCGCTGGAGGCAAAGTCCGCCTCGGTATAATCACCCCAGACAAATGTGCCGTTGTGCAATGCTTTTGCCCGATGGCCCGCTGCCAGCGAATAGTTTCCGCCAGCGGCGGTGTTATTGCCCATAGCGGTGGAGGAGTTGCCACTGGCGATTGTTTCGCCGCCCATCGCGGTGGAAAAGCTATTGGTGGCCACCGTGTAACCGCCCATCGCGGTGGAATAAGTGCCGCTGGCAGTGGTGTCAAAGCCCATCGCAGTCGAATAGTAGCCGCTGGCGGTTGTGCTGGCGCCAATTGCTGTGGAAGAATAGTCGCTGGCGGTCGTGCCATAGCCCATCGCGGTGGAATTTTCGCCGCTGGCGGTTGTGTTTTTGCCCAGCGCGGTGGAATAATTGCCACTGGCGGATGTGCTGTCGCCCATTGCAGTGGAGGACATGCCGCCGGCGGTCGTGCCGTTGCCCATCGCGGTGGAAGAGTTGCCGCTGGCGGTGGTATAGTAACCCAGTGCGGTGGAATCTAAGCTGCTGGCGAGGGTGCTTTCACCCATCGCGGTGGAATTATAGCCGCTGGCGGTCGTGTAAAAGCCAATCGCGGTGGAAAAGTTGCCGCTGGCGGTCGCATTAACGCCCATCGCAATGGAACTGCCGCCGCTGGCGGTTGCCCCCCGACCCACTTCCATTCGCGCGGTATCAACGTAGAACGAATCGGCGTTCTCCACCACCACGCTGCCCACCACGTTCAGTGGGGCGACCGGACGGGTCGTCCCTATTCCCACCCAGCCGGCGCTCACCAAACCGGCCTGTTGCGTTTGAAAACCCAAAACGGTGAAGGCATTGTCGTTGTATCCGCAGACCACGAGGTTCGTGCCGGCAAATGCGGCTCCCATCGGGCCATTCAACAGGAATGCGCCGTTGATTCCGTCTGTGGCCGTGGCCAGCCGCACGGGATGGGCCGGGTCGCTCACATCCACCAGGGTCACCGTGTTGTAACTCCAGGAGCCGACCGCCAGACGGTTTCCGGACAAGGTTGCCATTTGGGGAAAGCCCAAAACGTATCCATCCACCCCATTTCTCAATTCGGCCAGTTTCACCGGGCTGGACGGATTGCTCACGTCCACCAGTGTCACCGCATGAGAATCCCAAGCCGCGATGGCCAGCAGGTTGCCGGAAAGGGCCACGCGGCTCACGCTGGACAGGTTGGTGTAGGCGCCAACATTGTTGCGCAGTTCGGCCAATTTCTGGGGATTGGCCGGGTCGGTCACATCCACCAGCGTCACCGCGCTGTCGTCGAACGCGCCAATGGCCAGCAGATTGCCCGACAGGGCCACCGACTGCGCCCCCAACAGGTTGGTAAAGCCGTTGGAACCGTCCTTCATATAACCGCGCAGCACCGGCGCGGAGGGATTCGAGATGTCTGCCAGCGTCACCGCAGCGTCATTGTAGGCAGCCATGGCCAGCAGGTTGCCGGATACCGCCACATCCATGACCCCGGCGAGTTCGTTCCAACCGTTAACCCCGTCCCGCAGTTCCGCCAGCTTCACCGGGCTGGTCGGATTCGTGGCCGACATGATTGTCACCGCGTTGGCGGAGTAGGCCGCAACCACGAGATTCGAGCCTGCCCAGGCCAGTCCATCCGCTCCAGCAAGGTTGGTGAAGCTGCCGGTGCCATTCCTGATTTGAGAGAACCACATGGGGTAATACGGATCGGTGATATCGAGCAGCGTCACTGCGGAGTCGTTGTCGGCGCTAATCGCGAGCAGATTGCCGGACACCGCCGAAAACGAGGCTCCAGCAAGATTTGTCAAGCTATAGATTCCGTCCTGCTCCTGGAACAACACCGTGGCAACGGTGACCGCCGCTCCCGTGGAGATTTGCAGTCCCGCCTCCGGCGCGCCGGTGCCGATGCCGATGTTGCCGTTGGTGTCCACCATCAGGGCGTTGGCGGGCGAGCCGTCCGGCGCGCCCAAAAAGGACACCGCGTTGATCAGATTCGTGGCCGTGGCGGAAGTGAGCGCCGTCGTGGCCATCGCGGCGGTGCCGGTGATGTTGATGTTGGCCGTGCCTGCGCCGATGCCGGAGGCCGGCACGCTGGCCGCCGTCGCGGCCATCGCCGCGCTGCCGGCATTTGGGGAATAAACCGCATACGGCGAAGGCGTCAGCGCTTGGCGCGGCGCGAGCGGCGTGAACGATGCCGCGCCGTTGGTGCGCGCGGCGATTTCCAGCCAGCGCGCGCTGCCGTCGAATACGCCACCGCCGAAGTCGAGCGTGACGGTGAATAGGCCGTTGGTGATCGGCGTGGCGGCGTTGGTGAGAACGCCGCTGACAACATTGCCATTGGTTGCAGCGTCGTAAATCGTAAATCGTAAATCGTAAATTCCCTGGGCGGGATTGGCGCCATCGGTGAGGCGGCCCTGGTAGGTGAAGGCCGTGCCCAGGGACGCGGCTTGGGTGAGGCTGCTGAACAAAACCAGCAGCGCGAACGTGGTCAGGATTTGTTTTGTTTTCATGTTTGGTTTGTAGTTTTGGATTTCGCTTGGGTTGCTAAAATCAGAGACAGGCGCGGCGCCTGTCCTACTTTGAAAGTCGTTGTTCGAGGGCTTCGAGCCGTTGGACCAGCTTTTCAATTTGCCGCGCCTGTGCCTGGATTTCGGCATCCTTCTCGTTGAGTTTATGGTTCAAGCCCTGTATGGCCGCCAGTGCCACGCCGCCTTCGTCCACGGTGGCGATGTGCTTGTCATCCGGGCCGATGTTGAACGCGGCGTAGAAATCCTGCGCCATCGGGCCAACGTGCCGGATGGCCGGGTCTGTTTTGAAATTCCAGGTGGAAATCGGCAGGCGGGTGACGCGCTCCAGAACCTGAACTGCATCAACGGGCGTGAATTTCTCTTTCAGGTTCCGGTCGCTGTTGCCACACATGGTCTTGCCACAAATATCGCCGTTGGCGTTAATGTTGCCGCTGGCATGAATGTTGCCATTGGCATCAATGTAGCCGTTGGCTTCAATGTTGCCACTGGAGTCAATATGCGCCACCGAATTCCAACTGCCGTTCCTGACATTCAATGCACCGGTGTCAACCTCCATGGCACCAAGCTGGTTCGGAGCCCAAACGACCGGACCATTGCCAGGCACGTCCACTACAAACATACATAGCACGCCATTGGCGGAGAACATCAGACCATTGGTGGCTGAATAACCGCCGGGGCCGGAGCCGCCTCCGACGTTGACGTTCCAATACGTCCCGCCAATTTGAAGTCCGCCGTCAGCGGCGACGTTCCCTCCGGCTGTGATATTGTTGGGCACACTCAAGCTGCCGTCCGGAGAAAGGGTCAGGTTGGTCACCGGGTCGCCGTAAGTGAAGGTCAGGGCATTATTTGCGACGCCGATATCCCACGAAGTTCCACCGCTTCCAAGGGTGATGCCGTTGCCGGTCAGCGATCCGTTGGTGCCTGAAGAAGTCTGGGCATGGAGCGCATAGGGCACCGGCGTGATTGGCTGGCATGGCGAAAGGTTGGTGAACGCCCCGTTGCCATTAGTCCGCACGCCCATTTGCAACCAGCGGTCCAGCCCGGTGAACGCACCGCTGCCAAAGTCCAGCGTCACGGCGAACAGGCCGTTGGTGACGCCGGTGGCGGAATTGGTCAATGGCCCGGCGACCAAATTGCCATTGGTCACCGCGTCGTAAATCGTAAATCGTAAATCGTAAATTCCCGTGGCCGGACTGCCATTGACATTGAGCCGGCCCTGGTAGATGAAGGCCGTGGTTTGGGCAAAGACGGTTGAGAGTTGAAGGTTGAGGGTTGAGAGCGCAAGCAGCGCCGGCATGAGGAACAGGTTTTGGATTTTTGCTTTCATGGAATTTATTTGGTTTCTTGACAAGTTGAGGATTGGAAGTGGCGGGTGTCTTGCACGACCAGAGAAATGCGTTGCGGCAATGACGCGGACCATTGCGCCGGGGAAGATATGGAACATGGGCTGGTCGTGGATTGATTGCCCAATCCAGTCCGAGCAACGGCAGCACTTCTGACGACTGCTTTCACAAATCAGTTTCCTGACTGACAACGAGGTTCTATACCGAGGATTGGGAAAATTCTACACGGACTGGACGTGGTTTCAAGAAGAATCACGGCCCGTAATGCAAATCGAATTGAATCAAAAAGAAAGTTACCGAAAGGTGGAGAAAATGGTTGAGTCAACCGGATCATCTTCCGGCCCTCTCCTGGGCAACACCTGATATTGAGTCACGGCGACAGCCGGTTTAACGCGCTCAACACCGCTCGCACCGACGCCAGCTCGATGTTCGTGTCCACGCCCGCGCCCCAGCGGGTTTTGCCGTCCGAGGTTTTGATCTGGATGTAGGCAATTGCCGCCGCTTCCTCGCCGGAACTCAAAGCGTGCTCGCTGTAATTGGCGATTTCAAAACGCGGAACATTGCTTACTTGCGAAAATCCATGAACGAGCGCGGCCAGCGGGCCATTGCCCGCGCCGGAGAATTCGACCGGCTTCCCGCCGCGCGACAATTTTGCGCGGCACTTCACGACGCCATTCTTGCTTTCGGTTTCAAAACGCTTGAGCTGCCAAGGCGTGTCGAGCTCGATGTATTCCTTCCAAAACATCTGCTTGAGTTCCGCGCCGCTGACTTCGCGGCCAAGCTTGTCCACCGCGTCGTTGGCAATCGGGCCGAACTCGCGCTGCATGTCCTTGGGCAACTCGATGCCGAATTCGCTTTCGAGCAAATAGGCGACGCCGCCCTTGCCGGACTGCGAGTTGACGCGGATGACCTCGCGGTATTCGCGCCCGATGTCCGCCGGGTCAATCGTGAGATACGGCACGTCCCAGCTTTTCTGGCCGCCTTCCGCCCATTCCGCCAGGCCTTTTTTGATGGCGTCCTGATGCGAGCCGCTGAACGCCGTGAAAACCAATTCACCCGCGTAGGGCTGGCGCGCTGGAATCGTCATGCCCGTGCAGCGCTCATAAACTTCAATGATCGAATTGAGGTCTGAAAAATCCAATTTTGGATCAATGCCGTGCTGATATAGATTCAACGCGACGGTGACGATGTCCAAATTGCCCGTGCGCTCGCCGTTGCCGAAAAGCGTGCCCTCGACGCGGTCCGCGCCGGCGAGCAAACCAAGCTCCGTCGCGGCCACGCCGGTGCTGCGGTCGTTGTGCGCGTGCAGGCTGATCACGAGCGAATCGCGGTTCCTGATGTTGCGGCACATCCATTCTATTTGGTCCGCATAAACGTTCGGCGTCGCCACCTCGACCGTGTCCGGCAGATTCAAAATCATTTTGCGCTTCGGCGTCGGCTGCCACACGTCCATGACCGCCTCGGAAATTTCCTTCGCAAAATCCATTTCCGTCGCCGAGAAACTTTCCGGCGAATACTGGAGCATGACCTCCGTGCCTTTGAGACGCGGCAAACGGTCTTTGATCCATTGCGCGCCGTTGACGGCGATGGCCTTGATCTCGTCCTTCGACTTGCCGAACACGACGCGGCGCTGCGCGGGCGAAGTGGAATTGTAAAGATGAATGATCGCCTTTTTGGCGCCAACAAGCGACTCGACGGTGCGTTCGATCAAATCCTCGCGCGCCTGCACGAGCACCTGGA
>JBEKRA010000022.1:0-12113 GCA_049519195.1 Verrucomicrobiota bacterium | reverse complement strand
TGCTGATTGAAACCAAGCTGGTTGAGCTTTCCAGCAGCCCCAACACGACCAAGGGCGTTGACTGGTCGGGCACGCTGAATGCCCAGAATGTTTCCTTTGGAAATGGCGTGCTACAGCCTTCCCCTTCAACAACGACCATTCCAGGCACGCCGGTGACCACGACCTCGACTTTCGGCGGGCATACGGTCAGCACCACAACAACGCCGGGTTCCAGCACCAAGACCACTTTGAACAGCATGGTGCAGGATTCACTCTCCCCCGGCGGACTGACGCTCAACACCGTCAGCGGACTGACTCCGGGCATAGGGTTCTTAAGCGCCGACGGCGTCCAGGCCGTCCTCTCGTTCCTGAACCAATCCTCCGAGGCGCAGGTCGTCGCCACCCCTCGCATCGTGACTCTTGACAATGAAACCGCGACCATTTCCGTCAACACCAGCTATCCCATTGTCAACGTCACCGCCGGCACACAAGTTGCCGCTGGCGGATCGAGCATCACCTATTCCAACATCGGAACCAAGTTGCAGGTGACTCCGCGCATTACCGCCAACGATTATATCTGGCTCAAGGTTGTCCCGGACGTGTCGAGTTATGCCGGCCAGCAAAAAATATCCTCCGGAGGCCAGACTTTCACGCCTGACATATTTGAGACCCGCCATATTGAAACCCAGGTTCTCATTCCCAACGCCCACACGCTGGTCATGGGCGGCCTGGTTCAGGACAATCCCAACGCTTCCTACACCAAGGTTCCCATTTTGGGCGACATTCCGGTTCTGGGTCTCGCCTTTCGCAGTGAAAAGAAAAGCATGCAAAAAGACAACCTCCTGATTTTCATCACGCCGACCATCGTTCGCGATGCGGATTTCAGGCCCATGACCAGCGATTTCCTGAACAGCACGCCGGGAACCATGAAAGACCCCATGGACATGCATACCTGGCTGGACAGCGCCCAGCCCCGCGGCGACTGGAGCAATCCGTTGCCGGATCAGGGTGGCAAGACTCAAAAGCCAGTCGCAGACAAGACGGCGTTTGCGCCTTAAAGAAGTGAATGTTGTAAACTGGATGATTCAAGCGTATTGAAAGTCAACAACCCAGGTAATTTTATGAAAAATCTAACTTTGCGGCGGAACGGCGGGCTGACTCGTTCCTCCTCGCAACGGTTTTGCACCGTTGTGATAACGGCGTTGTGGCTGGCCACTGTCAACCTTTTAGCCGCCGGACCCGCCGTAAATTGGTTGAGTGGCGGGCCCCTCGCCCCAGACAGTTCGGCCAGCGGTTACGGTGATGCCGATGGTGATATTACAACCGACGCAACATACCACACGCCTTGCGGCATTGCGGTGGATCTCACAGGCGGCTATGTCTTTTTGGCCGACCGGGACAACAATGCAGTTCGCATGTTGGAATTTGATAATAACCAAGCTTATCATATAGTAGCTTTTGATGAGATTGGCAATGTCATCAGTAATATGTATTCCAGCCCGGTGGGAGTCGCAATTGACAGTTCAGGCAACCTTTTCGTTCTCAATTATGGCGGTGGCACGAATGGCTATGTTTTGGAACTTCCAAATTACAGCAGCGGATTTATCACCAATCTCACGAGGCTGACCAACGCCGGCGGCATCGCGCTGGACACCAGTGACAATGTTTATGTGACCGCCAGCAACCAGGTGTTCAAAATAACGCCGGCTGGTGTCAGCAACATCGTCACCACCATCACCGCTTCCAACGCATCGCTCCAGGGCATTGTCATGAAAAGAAGCGGGCCATCCGCGGGGAAGCTTGCCGTTTGCGATTCCGGACGCAACGGCATTTATCTCATTAATCCCACCAGCGGCGCCGTCGCCACCAATGCGGGATTTCATGGCGCGGGCGATTTCGTATCAGCAAACAACTACGCAGCCAGCAACAGTGCCAGATTCTTCCAGCCCACCGGCGTGGACGAGGCGGGCGATGGAACTTTGATTGTCACCGACTACGGCAACCACCGCGTCAAGGCCGTTTTGGCCAATGGCTCTGTCACCAATCTTTACGGTGTCGCTTCCAATCATTGGGTCCTATCAAGCATGGGTTATCCCGGTTTTACGGATTTGGATAACGGGGTTGTCCATGTTCCCGATCAAGACGGCGGTGTCTCGGCGCGCCAGCCTTTCGGTGTGGCCTTCGGCCCCGGATCCGACGGCACGACGCCGACCATTTATGTGACCGAGGATTATTATCACATCATCCGCATGGTTACGGGGGCCGGTCTCCAGCCGAAGCTTCCCTGGCCGCCGTCCGCGCCGGCGGAACCCACCGCGACGGCGGGCTATGGACAGGTGGTTTTGACGTGGAATTCGAGCGCCGGCGCGATGAATTACAACATAAAACGCTCCACAACCAACGGCACCGAGATGACCATCGCCAACACGGCCAGTTCGCCTTACACGGACACAAATTTGCTCGACGGGGTAACTTATTACTATGTTGTTTCAGGCCTGAACACCGGTGGCGAAGGCCCGAACTCGGGTGAAGTCAGCGCCACGCCAACGTATTCTCCCGCGCCAACCAACTTGATCGTCGTCACCACAAACTTCAGTCTTGTTCGTCTGGCTTGGTCACCGTCCACCGGTGCAACCAGCTACAATGTAAAACGTTCTCAATCCACCAACACTTTCACGACCATTGGCAGCACCGCCTCCACAAGCTATGACGACATCAATGTGGTTAACGGAACGACTTATTACTACGTCGTTACAGCCGTTAACCCTGGAGGTGAAAGCACCAACAATTCCCCCATAGCCAGCGGCAGGGCGCCGCTGCCACAGGTGCCCGACCCGCAAATCGGTTATGTGACTTTCCCTCCTCCCGGCTTCAGCCCGGTGTTTAATGTCGGCTCACAGGCTGGCGTTACCTTCCCCAATGACACGCCCATCGTCATCATAGGAGCCGTCGGCAGCCAGACGTTCTATACTTATTCATACACGCTAGCCGTCACCAATCTCCCCGACCCCACGGCTTTGGACAACTCGGCGCTGAATTATCCGGGCAGCGGCACTGACCCTACTCCATATACAGTCGCGCAGATTTTGCCCGACGTGAGCATCAAGGCCATCGGCGAACAATCCGGCCATCCAAACAGTGGCGTTGTTTCGGCCTTGTTCAGCTTCACAGTCGGCAACCCATTTATCTCCGGCGACAATGCCGCCCAGTTCACAGTCACCAATATCACAGCCGGCGCGCAAATGTGGTATACTTACACGACCGATGGTTCAATTCCTCCCGACCCCACCAACGCCGCACCCAGTTTGGGGCCGGTCACAAGTGGCGCCACGCTGTCTCTCAGTTTTGGCAGCGGCACCAATCTCCAATTCAAGATCCGTGGCTTCAAGGCCAATTACCATCCCAGCAGCATTGTTACAAAAACATTCTTGCTGGGCAACTTTGTGCCCAATACCATCAGCTTTGGCTTCGGCTCCGGTCCCGGCTCCAGCAAGTTTGTTGCTTCCGCCGGGCAGACGTTCTTTGTTCCAGTCGGCTTGAGTCTTTTGTCCAGCACACCGCCCATTTATGGCCTGCAGTTTAACGTGACCCTCACCAATCTTGTCAGTGATCCCGTCGATCCGCAGACGATTAATTTTTTCTCTTTGCTGGGCAAACCGGATCCGGAAACCCCCGGTTACTTTCTTACCATCCCGCCGTGGATGTTCGTCAGCACCAACCAGCCCAATAACGATCCCAATGCTTTCACATATCAAGGTGATTGGTATCAAAACTTGGTGTTTGCCGACACCAACAGCGAGGATTTGCTTGGGGTCGGCTGGCTGGAAGTCTATGGCCGGACCAACCTTTACGTCACCACGAGCCAGAATTTGCTGACGTATCCACTCGCTTTTGGCGCTGATACAATCTCCAATGTGAATCAAATGATAGTTGGCTCTTATTATTTTCCCGTTCCCCTTAGTGCGATCCCCGGCGATGTTTATCAAATTCAGCTTGGCCGGGCGGGAGGAACCACCTTCGCTGGAATAAGTTATGGATCCCCGGTGACGATTGCTGCGCTGACCGACACCAACAAAATTGGCCCCGGTTCAATCAACGGATTGAAAGACGTCACTATCGGTCAGATCAAATACCTCGTTGGCAGTGTATATCCCGCCAACTGGTATAACGCCGGCGACTTCGGCTCCAAGGACTTGCTCAACCTTGATGTCATCCGGGTATTCGACCTTGCCGCCTATCCCATCGCCACGCCCCCACCCGCGTCCGACCTGTTTGACGCTTTGGATTCCTGCGGCAACATCGGCGTGCTGGACGGCGCAACCGGCTATTTGACCAATACCCTCGCCTATCCCTATCCAACCAATTATCCGGGTGCGATCGTTGATTACACCGACACTTATGACACCAATCGCGTCCTCGTAAGTCATGTGCCCGGCCATATCGCCAACTTCTCCACTTTGATTTACATGACGACCTATTATGTCACTGTGCCGTATACCATAACCAATATTTTTCTGGCCACTCCTCCCGCTGTGCCAACGACGAACATAGTGCAGACCAACTATGTCATCATCGTTCCGCCCGGAAATTCCACGCTGTTTACTGGCAATGATACGACCATCAACCAAATTGCCTTTGGCGATGGTGTTCTGGACGTGTGCGACGTGTATGTCACATTCCGCCGTTCGCTGGATACGAACAGCTTGGTGTGGTTCCAGCGATTCTGGACAAATGGGGTTCGCGTCGCGGTGGCAAGCAACGCTCCCGCGATTCAAGCCAGCGCGTCCGGGTCGTCGGGCGGCAAGGTTCTGCCGGCGTTCAACTCCAGCGGCTCCGTGACGTTTTCCGTCACCAACTTGCCGTCGGTCAATTTTGCGAGCACCGATCGTGTGGTCACGGCGGGGCAGACCATTCAAATTCCCGTCACCGCCTCGGTCTTCGGCCCATATCACCTGCGCGTGGCGATGCTGAACATCAGCGTCGTGCCGCTGGATGGTTCGCCGGCGCTGACAACGCCCATTTCATTTTCACCCGGCGCGGCGCTGGGCGCGCCAACCCCGGGATTCACCGATTCACGGGGCGCTGGCAATTACTCCGCAGCCTGGTTGAACAGCGCCATCGCCGGCATTTCCAACAGCGCCGTCATCGGCACACTGACCGTCACCATTCCGACGAACGCGACAAGCTTGTCCGCCTATGCGGTTCATTTTGACCACGCCTCCGCCTCACCCAACGGCATCGCGTCGTTCCCCAAACACACGCTCACCGGCCTGATCACCTTGTCCAGCCGCAACACCTCCTCGTTCAACGACGGCATCCCGGATTTGTGGCGCCTCCGCTGGTTTGGCACCGCGAACAATGAACTGTCCCGCTCCAACAACTGTCCGTCGGGCGACGGCGTCAACAACTGGAAAAAATACGTTGCCGGAGTGGATCCCAACACGGCCAACGATTTTCCGAGCTTGAATCCGAACACGCCGCCTCCTTCCGGCGCGGCCATGTCCATTTATTGGCCGACGGTCAGCGGCAAACATTATGCCATCTTGAGTTCCGCCAGCCTGTTCCCCGGCAACTGGACCACCAACGCCACCATTACCGGCAACGGCAACACCATGGAGTTTGACGACAGTTCCGCCGGCGCGGTGAAGTTCTACCGCGTGCTGATTCTCCCGTAAAAACTCCGGGTTCAATCACGGCGCGTTCCATCGGACGCGCCGTTTTATTTTTGCCGAAACTGCCCGCTGGTCGCGGCAGCGTTTGGGACTGCAACTCGGCGATGCAGCAGGTTGCAAACCTGCACTACAGCCGGAGCGGTTCATGCGGAAAAGGCGATGCTGCCGGCTTTCATTGGGGAATGGTTTCACCCATTGGAAACAGGAGTGATGTTCAGCTTTTCCGCAACTGTGCCGCAGTTGGATTCGCTCACCCAGTGGGTGAACGAGTTTGCGCGCCAATCATCAAATGCCGCCTGTCATTTGGTTGAAGATTCACAAGATTCTCCTGTTGTGCCGTTCTCGACTGGGAAGCCAGGTTCATTCCTTTGTCACAATCGCCTTGTCGTGCCGCCCGGCGGTTCAACCGAATACTTTGACAAAGGAGTGGGGACAGGCGAATGCGGTTTTGAATCCCGAACTGATTGTTTGTCCCTGTAGTGCTATCTCCCAACTTCGTCGCGCGCTGCGAAGATTTTCTGTGACGCAGGTTGCTTTGAGGAAAACATTCAACATTCAACATCGAACACTCAACATTCAATGAATGCCCGAACGTGACGAACTTGGATGTTCGGGGTTGAATGTTGAATGTTGAATGTTTTGGTTGCGGCTCTGCCGCGCTGCGCCTTTGTGATCCGAAATTTCCGATTTCATTGACTCACTGACGGCAGCCGTTAACCTGATTATCGTTGAAGACTGAAGAGACCAGTTCGAAATATGGCGCCAGTGGCGAAGGGCGCAGTCTGCCGGAAGTCCACCGCACGGTGTCCGTGCCCCACGCCAGGGCCGGCTTCTGGCGGCAATGGCTGGCGTTCTCCGGGCCGGCAATCCTCATCAGCGTCGGCTACATGGACCCCGGCAACTGGGGCACGGACCTTGCCGGCGGAGCGCGATTCAAATACGGGCTGCTCTGGGTCGTGGCGCTGGCCAGTTTCATGGGCATGATTCTTCAGATCATTTCCGCGCGGCTGGGCGTGGCCACCGGCAGGGATCTGGCGCAATGCAGCCGCGATTTTTATCCCCGCTGGACGCGCTGGCCCAACTGGATCATCATGGAAATCGCCGTGGCCGCCACTGACCTGGCCGAGGCGCTTGGCAGCGCGGTCGCCCTGAACCTGCTCTTCCACATCCCGATTGCGTGGGCGATTGTCATCACCGCGTTTGACGTGCTGTTGCTGCTGGCCTTGCAAGGGATGGGCATGAGGATGATCGAGGCGGTGATTTCCGTTTTTGCGCTGACCATCGTCGTGTGTTACGGCATTGAGATATTCATTTTTCCGCAGACCCGGCCCGTCTTCTCGGAAATGGCCGGGGCGCTCGCGCGACCGGCCCTTGATCAGGCCGGCATGATTGTGGTCGCCATCGGCATGATTGGCGCGACGGTGATGCCGCACAACCTTTACCTGCATTCGGCCCTGGTGCAGTCGCGCAAGGTGGGACGCGATGAAAACTCCATCCGCACCGCCATCCGTTTCAACACCCTGGACGCCGTGGTCGCGCTGTTCATCGCATTCCTTGTCAACGCGGCAATACTAGTGCTCGCGGCGCTGGTTTTTTACGGCAAGCAAAACGTGGTCGTGTCTGGCGGACAACTGGTCGCGTTCAGTCCGGACAGCGACTGGATCCGCATTGCCTATTTGACGCTGGCGCCGTTGCTGGGCACGACGGCCGCCAGCACGCTGTTCGCCGTGGCGCTGCTTGCCAGCGGCCAGAGCAGCACCATCACCGGCACTTTGGCCGGGCAGGTCGTCATGGAGGGCTTCATGAACTGGCGCATGCGCCCGTGGCTCCGCCGGATGATTTCGCGCCTGCTCGCCGTGGTGCCCGCCATTTTCATCGTCTGCATCCGTGGCGACGGCGGCATCACCGATCTTGTGAACTTGAGTCAGGTCATTCTCTGCCTTATCCTGCCGTTCGCCATGTTTCCGTTGCTGCATTTCACCTCCTCGCGCAAAATCATGGGCCAGTGGCGCAACGGCTGGTTCCTGCTGCTCATGGGCTGGGCCAGCGTGATTGTGATTACCGGCATGGACATTTACAGCCTGCCGGAATCGCTCAAAGAGACCTGGCGTATCATCGTCGGCGGATGAGACAAACCAACCAACCTGAATCCCATGTATAAAAAAATTCTCATCGCCCTCGAAAACAGCCCCGCGGATGAGGCCATCCTGCCGCACGTTGCGGAACTGGCGCGATGCTTCGGCTCAAATCTCCTGCTGCTGCACGTCGCCGACGGCTGGGCGGCGCGGAATTTCAACAAGCTCGAACTCGCCGAATCCGAGGAAATGCGGATGGACCGCGAATATCTGGCGAAAGTTGCCGGCAAGCTTCGCGGCAGGGGATTGTCCGTCGAAACCATGCTTGCGCTCGGCAATCCGCCGGAGGAAATCCTCAAGCTGGCCAAAGGCGCGCATTGCGACCTGATTGCGATGGCCAGCCACGGCCACCGGCTGTTTGGCGATTTGATTCACGGCAGCACAATCGCCGAAGTCCGGCACAAGACCACGGTTCCCATGCTCATCGTCCGCGCGAAGAAAAAGTGAAGTGGCGCAGGCATTTTGCCTGCGAGTTCCGGCATCGCCATATTGAGCGGGAGGCCCCGCGAATTCGCCGGCTGGAAGCCCGCGCCACTTTTTACAATTTGAAATCCGCCGGGCGCTCAACGAAATGCAGCAAATTGCCTTCGCCGTCTTCAAAAAACAAAACCTTCCCGCCGCCGGCCGCCGGACGGATTTCATCCGTGAATTTCACGTCGCGCTTTTCCAGTTCGGCCTTCGCCGCGTCAATCGAATCCACGCGCAGCGCGACGTGTCGGAAACCGGCCAGCTTGTTGTCGCCGCGATTCGCTGGCGTCGGCGTGCCGGTGGCGGCGTAAATCTCAAACCAGCCGCCGCCCGGCAGCGCAATCAGCAGCGTCGGCGGATTCTGGCCGTTGTTGAAAATCTCCCGCGCGCCGAGGACGCGAACATACCAATCACGCAGGCCCACTGGATTCGGTGACGGGATGGCAAGATGCTCGAAGGCGATGTTCATTTTCAACCACAGATTACGCAGCTTGTCGTGCCGTAGCAAGGCGAGCGCGGTTTCAAAAGTGAAATCCTTCTTGTCCTCCTTCTCGTCCTCCTCCTCGACTTTGTCTTTGATTACGAGAACGAGGACGATTTGGTTTCACACAGGGAACAATTTTTGTAACATCGCCGGACCATTTATGAATCCCGAACCGTTTCTCAAACAACGGCTGCTTTGCATCACGTCGGTTGACCGGGTGGAGGACGCCGTGCCGCTTGCCGAGGCGCTGCTCGCCGGCGGATTGAATGTGATGGAAATCACCTTCCGCACCGCCGCCGCCGCCGAATCCATCCAACGCATCCGCCACAAAGTTCCGCAGATGTCCATTGGCGCCGGCACGCTGCTGTCGCCGGAACAGGTGCAACGCGCGATTGATGTCGGCGCGCAATTCGGCGTCTCGCCGGGCTTGAACGAAACGGTTTTGGCGGCGGCGAACAAAAACCAGATGCCGTTTTTCCCCGGCGTCATGACGCCGACGGAAGTGGACCGCGCGTTGAATCTTGGCTGGAAGCATTTGAAATTTTTTCCGGCGGAACCGGCGGGCGGCGCGGCGATGCTCAAGGCGCTGGCCGCGCCATTCGCGCACACCGGGGTAAAATTCATCCCCACCGGCAGCATCAACGCGGTGAAATTACCGGATTACCTAGCGATTCCGCAGGTCGCGGCCATCGGCGGCTCGTGGATGGCTGAACGCAAACTCGTCGCCGAAAAGCAGTGGGCCAAAATCACCGCGCTCACGGCGGAGGCGATGAAAATCATCGCAACGGTGAAAGCATAGGAGCGCGGGCAGCTTGCCCGCGAGTTGGCTTTGCGGCGTAATGAACACGCGGACGAGCCGTCCGCGCTCCGTTCAATTCCCAATCGTCACCTGCAACGGCTGGTCGCGGCGCTCGGCGAATCGCTTCAGGTAATCTTCCCACTGGACGTGGTTCGTGAAATCGCCGCTGCGGTCCCAGCACGCGCCGAAGTAATAAGTGAACGGCTTGTCCACCTCGAACTGCGTCACGGCGAGTTGTGTGAGGATGGGCGGATAACCTTCGAGCGTCGGCTGCGGCACGTCGGCGTGCTTCACACTGTCGGGCATGTCCGGATTGTCGTTGGTGAATTCCTTCACGGAACCCTTCGGCAACAATATGGCCACCGCCGTGGTGCCTTTGGGCTGGTCCTCCGGCTGCCAGTAAGTCATCCAGCCCTCGGTCAAATCGCGCGCGATGAATTCCTCGCGGTTCGTCGGACACGCGCGTTCGGCAAGTCCCACGCCGATGGTCAACGGCGATTTGTCGTCGCTGGAAATCGTGCTGCTCACCTTCGTCAGCCACGACCCGGCGTCAATGCTGAAGCGTTTCACCTCGGAAACCTGGCGTCCGTTGCCGGCGTCCCAAGCGTCGTAAGTCAGCTCAAATTCCGAGCGGATGGGACCGGTGGTGATGAGCTTCCAACTCTTCCAATTGCTGGAGACGAACAGCTTCCTGCCGTTCCAGATGCCGAGGCCGCCGCAGCCGCGGCTGTTGCCGACGCGATAATCGTCCATGAACGACCCGTTGTCCTCGTGGTAATGTTTCGTTGCATACATCGTGTCCACGATGAGGCCGCGGTCCTTTTTGATCCACACGTCCGCGCCGCTGCTGATGGTGCCCTCGGCCTTGATGAGCGCCTGTCCGTAAATGCGGTGCGCGATGCGGTCGCTCTCCCATGCAAAATCGTCAAAGCGTTCCGGCACATAACGCGCCATCGTCTTCACGATGGGCGGCGGCACGGCTGGCAACGCAGTTGCATCCAAGATATAAAATGTCCGCGTCTCGTGCGGCGCGAGGTTAACTTGGAAAAGTAATCTTACCTCGCCGGCCTTTGAATACATTTGTGAATCCAAAATACGAGAAGAGGCGCCATCCAATACCACAAGTTGCTTTGAAGGTGATGCATCTGGCCCCCAGCTTGGTTGGGTAAAATATTTTAGTAATTCATTCGAGCCAGATTTATCATCTAATTCGACGGTGTCGCACTCTCGCCAAAAGTTGGCAGTGTTACCGACATGTATTTTCATACGCCAACCAGCCGGCCCAAATCCTTGATAGGGTTGCCGAATGTCAGCGGAATGCTCTAAAACCGCCATCCGATAAACTTCGCTGCCTGCGAGCAAAAAGACGCCGCCGCCGTATGGCTGGGTTGAATCAGCCGCGAATCTCACCGGATGGTCGCCGGCGGGCTGGATGTGCGTGAGTTTGCCGTTGGCATCCACGCAGCCGACGAGAGCGGGCCACGCCTTGCAAACCGCCGGCTCGAATTTCGCGCGGTCAAGCAGCCCATGATTCACGCCCCACGCAAGGCCGTAAATGAACATCGCCGAGCCGCTGGCTTCCGGCATCGGATAATCCTCCGGGTCGAGCAGGCTCGCGCGCCACATGCCGTCCGGTTGCTGGAGCGAAAGAATTCTTCCCGCCATGTCATTGAACAATTGCTCGAAGCGCGGGCGGTCGGGATGGTTCATCGGCAGGTATTGCAGCATCCGGACGGTCGCGGCGAAAACCCAGCCGTTGCCGCGGCTCCAGAAAACTTTCGCCCCGTTCGTCTCGATCTTGGTAAAGAACGAACTGTCGCGGAAAAAGAGGTGGTCGTTGGTGCTGTAAAGATAATCCGTCGTGCGCCACCAGTTCGTCACGGCGAAATTCAGGTAGCGCTCGTCGCCCGTCGCCGCGTAAAGCCGCAGCCACGTCGTCGGCGCCATGAAGAGTGCGTCGCACCACGACCACAATTCCTGGCCGTGGCTGGGCTGCGAAAAGTCGAGGCTCGTCGTCCGGGACGGATTGGCGAGGATCCAGTCAAAATGTTCGCGCATCGGCGCGATCATCCGGTTGTCGCGGTAGAGAAAATACAGTTCGGCGCAGACCTGGCCGTAACACTGGTCGTCGGCGTGGTATTTGCGGCCCTGATATTGCGCCAGTTGCCAGCCGTTCGTCTCCCCTTTGGCGAGCATCGCGTCGCGGTATTTCGGGTCGCCGGAAATTCCCGCCAGGGCCATCATGCCGATGTCGCCCACGGCGCAAATCCAGCCGGTGGGCCGGTTGGTGACCGGATGCGCAAGCTGCCAGTCGGCCACGCGCTGCATCGCGGCGAGAACGGCTTGCGGCGTGATGTCAGCGGAATTGGTCTGCGCGCGCAGTTGAAAACAGGCGAGAAACAAAACCACCGTGACGAAGCCGGCCAGGCGCGAAAAGACAGATTTCATGCCGGAATAAATGGTAGTAACGGCCGGACGAAGCAATTAAAAACCATTGTGGCGGCGCTACCCCGGCAACCGCATTTCCAATTGACCGTGCAGGTTTGAAATTTACACTGCCATCATGTTTGAAAACA
>JBEKRA010000021.1:0-12401 GCA_049519195.1 Verrucomicrobiota bacterium | reverse complement strand
ACGAGGCAAGGATTGCGAAGCGCGGATATGATTCAGTTGTGATGGCAATGCTCAAGGGCAGCTTAATCTAACCATATCGGCGCGTGGCGGCAATGTCAGACGGAGCGGCGAAGCTTTTCAGGTGGAAACGCCCTCGGGCCGGTTGTTTCGGGCGTCGCGCCCGAAACTCGGAGGTTTGCGAAATGCCGATTTCAGGCAGGCCCTTTCGACCCAATCCGGCGCGACGCCGGATTGCACAGGCGTGACGCCTGTTCCACCCATTGTCATTTGTCGTTTTCATCCTTGTTTATCTGTGTTTATCTGTGGGAGAAATGATTCATCCGACGGCCATCATTCATCCGGGGGCGAAACTGGACGCAACGGTTCAAGTCGGGCCGTTCGCCGTGATTGACGCAGGCGTCGAGCTGGGCGCGGACTGCGTCGTCGGGCCGCACGTTTATCTCACCGGGCTGACGACAATTGGCGCCGGCAACCGGTTCCACGCCGGCTGCGTCATCGGCGACGCGCCGCAGGATTTGAAATACAAGGGCGAGCCGACGCGGCTGCGGATTGGCGGCGATAATGTTTTCCGCGAACACGTCACGGTTCACCGCTCAAACAAGCCGGACGCGGAAACCATCGTCGGCTCGCACAATTTTTTCATGGCGAACTCGCATATCGCGCACAATTGCGCCGTCGGCGACCATGTGATTCTGGCCAACGGCGCGCTGCTGGGCGGGCACGCGGTGGTGCAGGACCGCGCGTTCATTTCCGGCAACTGCCTCGTGCATCAGTTCACGCGCATCGGCACGCTGGCGCTGATGCAGGGCGGCTCGGCTGTCAGCAAGGATTTGCCGCCGTTCTGCGTGGCTTTGCATCAAAATGAAATCTGCGGGCTGAACGTCGTCGGCCTGCGCCGCGCCAGTTTCACAGCGGAACAGCGGCTGGAATTGAAGCGGCTTTACCACCTGCTTTTCCGCGGCGGGAAAAATCTGCGTGAGGCGCTGGCGGAGGCGCGGGACAATTTCAACAGCGCGCCGGCAAAAGTTTTGCTGGACTTTATTGCCGGAGCCAAACGCGGAGTGTGTTCGGATTCCGGCCACACTACCGGCACAAGCGACGACGAATGAGCGCGACCTACAAAATCATCGGCGAGGACGGCAAGGAATACGGGCCGGTTTCCGGCGAGCTGGTGCGGCGGTGGATTGCCGAAGGCCGCGTCGAAAGCCGGACGCCGGTGTTCGTGGACGGCGCGAAGGACTGGAATTATGCGGGCCTGCTGCCGGAGTTCGCGAATTATTTCGCGCCGACAATTCCGCCGGCGATTGCGATGCCCGGCCAACCGCCCAAAACCAATTCGTATGCCACGGCGGGATTGGTTTGCAGCATTCTGGCGTGGATTTGCTGTTGCGGATTTCCGTTCAACCTGCTCGGACTGGTCTTTTCGCTTGTCGCCCTGTCGCAAATCAACCGGCATCCCGAACTTTACGAGGGGCGCGGCCTGGCCATTGCCGGACTGGTTCTTTCGTTTGCCAGCCTGCTGCTGACGCTCGGCGCGGTTTTGTGGGGTCTTGCGTTCAACCCGCCCGCTTTCCAGTGGAATTTCAAATCATTTTGAAATCATGCGCTCTGAATCACAACCCGTGCCCCCTAGAATTTCAGCGCCGTCTTCGCTGACGGTGTTCGCGGTGATTGTGCTGGGCGCGGCGCTTGCCGGCGCGGGCGCGGTGGTGTTTTTCTTCAACCCCGGCACGCATGGATTTTATCCCATCTGCCTGTTTCACAAGCTGACCGGGTGGAACTGTCCGGGCTGCGGCGGGACGCGCTCGCTTTACGCGCTGCTGCACGGAAATTTTGCGCTCGCGTTGAAGGACAACGCGCTGTTCGTCGTTCTGCTCGCGGCGGCGGCCGCGCGCGGCATCTGGTTTGCGGCCAGACGAATCCGGCGGCAGCCGGTCGGAGTGTTTTTCCCGGCGAACATTTTGTGGGCGTTGCTTGCCATTGCCGCGGTTTTCACGGTGTTGCGGAATCTGCCGGCGTTCGCGTTTCTCTCGCCGTAGTTGGAGTTCAAGCTTCAGCTTGTTTCCGGAAGATCAAGCTAAAGCTTGAACTCCAACCGGAACTTTTTCGCTTTTGCCGGCGCGCCGGGTGGTGTTCAATTCCGGCATGAGTCAAACACATCCATTGACAACAACGACGTTTGAGCTGCCCGGCTACCGCATCACCAAATCGTTTGGCGTGGTGCGCGGCATCATGGTGCGGTCGCGCTCGGTGATCGGCAACGTGGGCGCGAGCATTCAGGCGATCTTTGGCGGGAACATCTCGCTTTACACCAACCTTTGCGAGCGCGCCCGCGAAGACACGTTCAACCTCATGCTCACGCACGCCGGGGAGCTTGGCGCCAATGCGGTTGTCGGCGTGCGCTACGACGCGACGGAAATCGCGCCGGGCATCACAGAGGTGCTGTGCTATGGCACGGCGGTTTTCGTCGAGGCGGCCTGAAGAAATTACGATTTACGATTTACGATTTGCGACCGGGCCATGAATTCGGAGTCCGCGCGCGAATCGTCAAGCATCCATCATCAATGAACAATTGAGTCATGTCCGGACACAACAAATGGTCGAAGGTCAAGCATTTCAAGGGCGCGGTTGACGCCAAGCGCGCGAAGATTTTTTCAAAGCTCGCGCGCGAAATCACCGTCGCGGCAAAAACCGGCGGCGGCGACCCGGATATGAATCCGCGCCTGCGCATGGTGCTGCTCAAATGCCGGATGGCCAGCATGCCGCGCGACAACATGGAACGCGCCATCAAAAAGGGCACCGGCGGCGGCGAGGTCGCGAACTTCGAGGATTTGACCTATGAAATTTACGCGCCGGGCGGCGTGGCGCTGCTGGTGGAAATCAGCACGGACAATAGGAACCGCACGGCGTCGGAAGTCCGCAGCCTCGTGACCAAGGGCGGCGGCAGCATCGCGACGGCGGGGTCGGTCAGCCGATTGTTTCAACGGAAGGGACAGATCATTGTCTCGAAGGAGGCGGCGGGCGAGGACGCGTTGATGGAATTGGCGCTGGAAGCGGGCGCGGAAGACTTCAAAGCCGACGAAAACGGATACGAAATATTGACCGCGCCCGGAGATTTCGAGCGCGTGCATAAAACAATTGAGGCGAAGGGCATCAAATGCGAGGCGGCGGAAATCACATCGCTGCCGACAATCACCGCGCCGCCCGCCGATCCCGCCGCGCTGGCCGCGGTCAACAAATTGATTGAAGCCTTGGAGGAGCACGACGACGTGAAGGAAGTTTTCTCCAATATGGAATTTTCCGAATGAAACTGAACCAATGAAAGCCTCCGCCAGACAGATTATAAAAATGCTTCAAGCCGGGATGGAGCCGCGCATGATCCGAAAAAAATTTCCGGAAACAGAACCAGCCATCATCTGCTACCGCCGAAGGCAGCTGGGAATACCGCCGTTCCGTCCCGGCGGCCCGGCCGGGCCGCGAAATTTGGCCGCGCGGATCAAGGCGCGCAGGCTGCGGAAAAAAGGGTGGACCTACGCAAAAATCGGCGCCGTTTTGGGCGTGAGCCGGCAACGCGTGCATCAATATCTTTCTGAAACCGCGAAACCGATTGATTCGTGAAATGAAGGCATTGAGCGACGATTCACTGCTCGCGCGGCTGCTGGCCAGACTGACGGCGGCGGTCTGCCGTCATCCGCGCTGGTTCGTCTATCCGCAGGCGGCGCTGTTTCTGGTCTGCGTGCTTTACACGGTCGGTTGTCTCCAGACCGACATGAACCGGGACAACCTGGTCGGCCCCAACCAGAAATACCACCAGAATTATCTCGCGCTGCAAAAGGAGTTTCCACAGCAGGGCAATGACCTCGTGGTGGTGGTGGAAAGCGAAGACACGGAGAAAAACCGGCAGTTTGTCGAGCGGCTCGCCGCGAAGATGGCCCCGGAAACCAATTTGTTCCGCGACGTTTTTTACCAGCACGACCTGGCGATGATGGGAACGAAGGCGTTGTTCTTCGTCCCGACGAACATTGTCTCGACGAACATTGTCTCGACGAATGATCTGCGTCCGCTTGATCTGACCACGATTCAAACGACGCTTCACAACGATCTGCCGTTCATCAAGCAGTTCACGCAAACGACGAACCTCGTCACCTTTTTCGAGCAGATCAACACGGCGTTCCGCACCGCGCCGCGCGAGAAAAGCGCCCAGACGGAATCGCTGGTTCAGGCGCTGCCGGTGCTGACGCGCATCCTGTCACAGGCCGCAGCCTGTCTGCAAATGCCCGGCAAACCGCCGTCACCTGGCGTGGCGTCGCTGTTCGGCGCCGGCGGCGTGTCCGACACCTACATCACGCTGAATCACGACTGGATTTTTCTGCTCACGACGCACGCGCCAACCGGAACTTCAACGCAAACAGACCCGACGCTGTGGACGCTTTTGAAAGACGCCATTTCAGAAAAGGTGTTTCACCGGCACCTTTCCAGCGGCGACCCGAACAGCGATGCCATTGACCGTTTGCGCCAACTGATCGCCGACACAAGAAATGAAGTGCCCGGCCTCAACGTCGGACTCACCGGCGAGCCGGTTCTGAATTACGACGAAATGACCCAGTCGCAAAAGGACACCCTCCTGGCGAGCATCGTGTCGCTCATCCTCTGCGCGTTGATTTTCATTTACGGCTACAACGAGACGGGCCGCCCGATCAAGGCTACACTCTGCCTGATGATCGGGCTGGCTTACACGCTGGCATTTACCACGCTGGCCATCGGGCATCTGAATCTTCTGACCATCACGTTTGTGCCGATGCTCATCGGGCTGGCGATTGATTTCGGCGTGCATTTGATCACGCGCTACGAGGAGGAATTGCGGCACGGAAAATCGGAGGAAGCCGCGCTGACCAAGGCGATGGTTTTCACCGGGCAGGGCATTTTCACCGGCGCGCTGACAACCGCGGGCGCGTTCCTGGCGATGTATTTCACGCATTTCAAGGGCATCCAGGAAATGGGCCTAATTTGCGGCGGCGGCCTGCTGCTTTGTTTTGTGCCGATGATGACGCTGCTGCCGGTGTTGCTGCTGCGCGGACACCAGAATGTGATGGACCACCAAATCCACGAGGACGAGGCCCGCGCGCGCATCGAAAACATCTGGCTGCAACGGCCCGTGCTGGTGACAGGCATCATCGTCGCGACCGGCGCGCTGGCGTGGACGCAAATTTACCAGGGCAAGGTCAAATTCGATTACAACCTCATCAAAATGCAAAGCCCCACCCTGCCGTCGGTGGTGTTTGAACAGAAATTGATTGATTCAGCCGACAAATCCCTGCTGTGCGGCGCGATTGTGGCCACGAATCTGGAGCAGGCCATTTCGCTGGAGGCGGCGATAACGAATCTGCCGACCGTGGCCGACATCGAGCCGCCGGCGGACATGCTCAACGACTTCATCGTGCAAAACCAGCGCCAGAAACTCGACCTCATTCGCGGCATCAAGCAGGAGGTCGCGCCGCTGGAATTTGTCGCGCCGGATTTGCAGCCGGTCAACATTTCTGACTTGAGCCGGACGCTCTTCGGCACCCTCGGCTACGTGGGCAACGCGCTTGAAGATTCTGGAGTCAGAGCTGACCCGGAGCTGACGAAACAATTTGTCGCCCTGCGGCAGGCCATTGACAATTTGCGCAAGGCCATGCTGGCGGGCGACGACATGGCGCAGAAAGCGCACGCAAACAAGCTGGCGGAGTTTCAACAGGCGCTGTTCAATGATATCCGCGAAACATTCGAGTCCCTGCAAAATCAGGACGTCAGCGCGCCATTGCGGGTGGAAGACCTGCCCGCGGCGTTGCGGGATCAGTTCGTGGGCGAGACCGGCAAATTTCTGCTGCAGGTGTTTCCCAAGCACGACGTGTGGCAGCGCACGAACCAGGAAACATTCGTCGCCGATTTGCGGAAGGTGGATCCCAATGCCACCGGAACGCCGGTGCAGCTTTTCGAATACGAGTCGCTGATGAGAAATAGTTACGAACAAGCCGCTTGGTATTCACTGGCGGCGATCGCCCTTCTGGTGTTGTTCCATTTCCGCACTCTTGGCGCGGTGATTTTGGCGTTGCTGCCGGTGGGCATCGGCACGCTCTGGCTGGCCGGATTGATGGGCTGGTTCGGCATCCCGTTCAATTTGGCGAACATCATGACGCTGCCGCTGGTCATCGGCATCGGCGTCACGAACGGCATTCAAATCCTCAACCGCTTCGCCGAGGAACGCACGCCCGGCATTCTGGCGCGCAGCACCGGCAAGGCCGTGCTCGTCTCCGGGTTGACAGCCATCGCCGGTTTCGGCAGTCTTATCCTTGCCAAACATCGCGGCATTCACAGTTTGGGCTGTGTGATGGCCGTGGGCATTACGACGTGTATGATTGCGGGTTTGACTTTTCTGCCGGCCTTGCTGAATCTGCTCGGCCGCTGGCGTCCTTTAATAAAACAACCCAGTGCCGACAAATCATCGCCGACACCGGGTCAGGAGGAACCGAGGTGAAAACCTCAATTGTTTTAGAAGCATATACAAAATTGGGCGAAAGTCAACACGAATGTTATAATCAGTTAAACTGAATTCAAATCAGCCCAAAATCGGCGAAAACCAGCTTCAATAACGATAACGTAAAAATTGTATATTACTCACAAATATCCGTTTGTTCAGATCAGACACAGAATTTCGCAACGGCTCTTCCATGGTTTGCGGATTTGCGGTCTGGGACTGGTTTTGAATTTTTGTTCCCCGGTCTCTGCTGAAAATGTCTTTCATGCCGGTTTGGTTTACGACGAGTTCCCGCTGACGCTGGATGCGGGACATCGCACGGAAGCCGTCGGGCCGTTTTTTTACGACCAGCAAAAGGATTCGGAAACGACCTGGGCGGTGCCGCCGCTGTTTTCACACGACGCGGATCCCGCCGTGGAATCACGCGAAGACGATTTGCTTTATCCGCTTCTGACCTATGAACGATACGGAACGCAATATCGCTGGCAGTTCTTCCAACTGTTCAGTTTCGCCGGCGGCCAGGAACCAAATGATTCTGAAAAAAGTCGGTTCACCATTTTCCCAATCTATTTCCAGCAGCGCTCGCCGGACACAAATGATAATTACACCGCGCTCGGCCCGTTTTACGGCCATCTCAAGAACCGGTTGATGCGGGATGAAATTTTCTTCGTGATGTTTCCGATTTACAGCGAAACGCGGAAGCGCGATGTCATCACCGACAATTATCTTTATCCTGTTTTCCATTTGCGTCGCGGAAACGGGCTGCACGGCTGGCAGTTCTGGCCGCTCGCCGGCGAGGAACACAAGGACGTGACCGCCATCACGAACGGTTTCGGCGACATTGAAACCATCGGCGGCCACGACAAATTCTTCGCGCTCTGGCCCGTTCATCTCTGGCAGAACAACGGCATCGGCACGGACAATCCTGAAAAATTCCGCGCCGACCTGCCGCTTTACAGCTATTCGCGCTCGCCCAAGCGCGATTCCACCTCCGTGTTGTGGCCGTTCTTCAACTGGATTGACGACCGTGAAAAAAAATACCGCGAATGGGAAGGCCCGTATCCGTTTATCGTCGTCGCGCGCGGCGAAGGCAAGACCGCCACACGCGTCCTGCCGCTGTTCGGCCGTTCGCACAATGACACTTATGAAAGCGATTTTTACCTTTGGCCGGTTTACAAGTTCAACCGGCTCCGAACCGGCGCGCTCGACCAGCAGCGCACGCGCATTTTTTTCTATTTGTTCGCGGACGCGATTGAAAAAAACACGAACACCGCCGCGGAAAAGCGGCGCGTGGACCTGTGGCCGCTGTTCACATGGCATCGCGACTTCAACGGCAACACCCGGCTGCAAGTCCTCGCGCCCGTCGAGCCTATGTTGCCGCACAACCGCGGCGTCGAGCGCAACTGGTCGCCGCTGTGGTCGCTGTGGCGGTCGGAAAACAATCCGGCGACCGGCGCGAACAGCCGGTCACTGCTCTGGAATCTATACCGCCGCGACACGACGCCGGGCTCGAAAAAATGCTCGCTCCTGTTCGGCCTTTTCCAGTGTCAATCAAGACCGGAAGGGAAAACCATGAGGCTGTTTTACATTCCCGTTTCAAAAACCAAATCCACAGCCGGCAAATGAAGAAGGAAGAATGCAGAATTATGAAACAGCCATTTGCGAGTCGGCTGGCAATTTTTCATTCTTTATTCTACATTCCGCCCTTGAAAATTTATGTTTGAGAACATCGGAGAAATGGTCCTGCTGTTTTGGCGGACGCTGCTGGCGCTGCCGCTCGCGTGGCGGCAGCGGCAGAAGGTCTTCGACCAGTTTTTTGAAATCGGCAACGCCAGCCTGCTGATGGTCTGCGTGCTGTCGTTTTTCATCGGCGCGGTCATCGCGCTGAACTTCGGGCCGCCGCTGGTGGAGCGCAGCTTCACCAACGCCGTCGGCGGCGTGGTCGGCATCGCCATTGCCAAGGAACTCGCGCCGGTGATGATGGCCATCCTCATCGCGGGCCGCATCGGCTCGGCGATGGCGGCGGAAATCGGCTCAATGCGCGTGTATCAGGAAATTGACGCTCTGCGCACGATGAACATCAATCCAATCCACTATCTCGTGCTGCCGCGCGTGGTCGCCATTGCCATCGCGCTGCCGATGCTGGTGGTTTTTGCCATTCTCGTCGGCTGGTTCGGGGGCGCTGTCGTCGCGGAGGCAAACAATCAAATCGCCATTCCGATCCAGGCGTTTTTCTCCGATCTGCGCGACATCGTGAAACCCAAGGACGTGGTCAACGGCGTGTTCAAGAGCTTCTGTTTTGCGTTCATCATCGGGGTCGTCTCGTGCCACCAGGGACTCGTGACCATCGGCGGGCCGCGCGGCATCGGCCGTTCGGTGACGAAGGCGGTGGTCAACTCCATCGTGCTCATCGTGATCTCTGATTATCTCCTCACCAGTTTGTGGCTTCTCCTGACCCGTTGGGGATTGATATGAACGATACCACCCAACCACTTAACGGCGTTGCTCTCGTGGTGCGCGGGCTGCGCAAAAGCTTTGACGGCCAGGAAGTGCTCAAGGGCATTGATTTCGAGGTCCGGCCCGGCGAAATTTTTGTCATCATGGGGCCGAGCGGCAGCGGCAAGAGCGTTTTGCTCAAGCATCTCATCGGCCTCGAACCGCCCGACGCCGGCGAAATTCTCATCAACGGCGAATCCATTCAGACGCCTGAAATCGCCGCCAAATACCGCATGGCGATGGTCTTTCAATCCGGCGCGCTGCTCAACTCGCTCACAGTCGGCGAAAACGTCGGGCTTTATTTGAGCGAACACCGACTGAAATCGCCGGAGGAAATCTCAAAAATCGTCGCCGAAAAACTGGAGGACGTCGGCCTGAAGGGCGCCGAAGACAAGATGCCCGGCGATCTTTCCGGCGGCATGAAAAAGCGCGCCGCCATCGCCCGCGCGCTGGTCATCGAACCGCAGTTGATTCTTTACGACGAACCGACGAGCGAGCTGGATCCGCTTTCCGCCGTCGTCATCGGCGAGGAGATTTTGGAGCTGAACAAGCGCATCCACGTCACGTCGCTCGTCGTGTCGCACGACCGCGACCTGGCGTTCGGCATCGCCGACCGCATCGCCGTCATCAACGACGGCTGCATCCTCAAGATTGGCACGCCCGACGAAGTGAAGCGGTTCAACGACCCGCTCGTCCAGAATTTTTTGAACGCAGATTTCAAACACGAAACCAAATCAAGCCTATGAAGAATTCGCTCGAAACCAAGCTCGGTTATTTTGTGGTCCTGGTTGTGTTCGCCGCCTGGATCATCATGGAAACCCTCGGCGGCATGGAAATGTTCCATGGCGGCTACCGCCTCAACGCCCTGTTCAACACCGCGCAGGAATTGAAGGTTGGCGACAACGTCAAAATGGCCGGCGTGGTGATCGGCCGCGTTGAAAAAATCGCGCTCGCCGACGGGAAGGTCAAAGTCACCATGAAACTCCAGCCCGGCGCCGTGGTCAAAACCGACAGCCAGGCCGTCATCAGGTTCACCGGCTTGATGGGGCAGAATTTTGTGTCCATTGATTTTGGCTCGCCCGGGGCGTCGGCCCTGCTGGACAACCAGATGGTCGCCACCGCGGAGCAGCCCGATCTCAACGCGGTCATGGCCAAGCTGAATGACGCCGCGGATGGCATCAAAAGATTTGGCGACGCTTTTTCCGGCGACAAAATCAGCAATTTGGTCGGCCCGCTGGTTGATTTCGTCAAACAAAACAGCGGCAACATCAGCGGCGCGATTTCCAACATTGACAACATCACCGGCCAGATCGCCAGCGGGCAGGGCACCGTCGGCAAGATGATTTACACGGACCAGCTTTACGATTCCGCGCTTGGCACCGTCACCAATTTGCAGGAAGCCGTGACCGAGGTGCGCTCGGTCGTCAGCGGCATCACCAACGGCCAGGGCACCATCGGCAAACTGGTGACCGACGAGACGCTTTACAACGCCACCACCGCCTCGATGACCAACCTCAATCAAATCCTTGAGCGGATCAACCAGGGCAAGGGCACCATCGGCAAGCTGGTCAACGACCAGGAATTTTACAAAAACGCCAAGCTCACGCTGCAGAAGGTGGACAAGGCCGCCGATGGACTGGAAGACCAGGGGCCGTTGAGCGTCCTCGGCATCATGGCAAACAATTTGTTCTGATCAAAGGCGGCAACTGTTTTTTGAGGGATCACGCGCCGGAGATTTTTGATGGGGCTGGCGAGCCGGCCTCACACAATTATTACGCGAAAGAATCCCGGAGAATTTCCCGTCCGTGTATTTCGCGTTTCGCGTTTCCAACTGCGATCTCGCCATCAATCCCGTGGTCGCTGTTCGTGTAACCGCGAAGATTTGCCCGGCTTCGGCCACGATGAATCCCGTGTGATGCACCGCCAGCAATTCGCGGCTCTCGTTGTCAATCACCGCCTGCCCTTCGCTCTGCGTCTTGGCAAACGCAGTTGCAGGGTGTCATGTTCAATACTCCTTCTCAAACTGCGGATGCACCCAGAGAAACTCCTGCCGCTTGTTCTGCACCCGCACCAGCCCGCCGAAGCTCGGATCCTTCTCCTTCAGCCACGCGTGCAACTGGCGCAGGACCGCCCCTTGCGCCCGGATCGCTTCGCCGCGTTCCAGGTCCGGCGCGTCGCTGCGGCCCAGCCAGGCGCCTGACTTCTCTCCGCCTTTGAGCACCGAGTCGAGGCTCTTCTGGCCCAGGTCCAATTCCTTCTCCAAGCCCTTGTAGGCGGCGTCATCCATCACGAATTTCGTGGCCGACGCCGCCACCGGCAGCACGAGGCTCAAGGTGCCCGTGAGCACCTTCAGGAAGGGCGCGGCCTTCTCAAACCACTCGCGCGCCAGGTTCAACTCATACACGCCCGCCGTGCTGCCTTTGCCATTCAATTCCGGCAACGGCAGGCGGCTGTGCTCGCACCACAGCGTCAGGCGGAACTTCTGGTTGATCCAATTGGGCCGGTCAAAGAAACCAGGATCAACCGGCTTGAAGCTGAACAACCGCGGGCCTTCCTTGGCCTCGTCGGTCAACGTTTGCATCAGCTTGATGAACGCATGGTCCACCTTGCTCAGAAGGCGCTGGTTTTGCTGGTTAAGCCCTTCAATACCAAGCTTCTGCTCACGGTGATGGGCGATTAGGATGTCCCGGACCAGGGTCAACTCCTCCCGCATCGGTAGGAGATTCGCCATCAGTTCTTCCAACGGACTTGGCCGGGCTGCCGGTGCGTTGCGGAGCAGGCAGTCAATATTCTGCCATTGATTGCATCCTGCGACCAAGCAGGGAAACTTCGGCATTCCTTGCCGTTTGGCTTCAATCAGTTTCTGAACCTCGAACAACCCCGTCCCAGCCGTGCCTTTTCCACACGGTTCGACGCACGGCACCATCACCTCACACCGCAGGCCGGGCCAGCCCGTCGGGGATTCTTCCACCAGCCATTTGACCTCCCTTGTCAGCAGCGACAAGAACCGCTCCGGATAGGGTGCGCGAACCGTGATACGGACGTCATTGCCATCATTCTCCAGCAACGCGCGCCCGTTGTAGTCGTCATCCAACACTAAGCCACGCTGCCAGTGAACGCTCTCCGCATAGTTCGCGCGACCCAGCGAAAATTTGTGCAGACGCACGATCAACTGGAAGAACAAACCTTCCGCCGCCGCCGATTGTCCCTTCTTCGCATCCACGATCCGACAAATTTGCACCTGTTGTTCATCACCGAGCGCCGCGGCAGCAGGCCAACCAGGAACGGGATCAGGGCGAACATCTGGAACGAGTTGCGCGATCAAGCTGGTCCCATCCGGCTGGGATTTGTCCGGTTCAGCGACGCGGTATGACAAATCAAACCGCTC
>JBEKRA010000020.1:0-12468 GCA_049519195.1 Verrucomicrobiota bacterium | reverse complement strand
CGGAAAACGCGCTGCGCGACCTCGGCTTTCATGATGTGCGCGTCAGGCACCATGAATTAAGTCCACTGACCGAAGTCCGAAGTTCCAAGTCTGGCAACAGCGAGCATCCTCATTCGACTTTCACGCTTCACACTTCGCAATGCCTCGCCCGCATTGAGGTTGGCCCGGCGGAAATGGGAAAAATTCTTGCGGACGGTGTCGCGGACAAAGTCACCGGGGCATTGAAAAAAACCGGCTACACGCACGTCACGCTGGATTTGCATGGCTACCGCCGCGGCAGCCTGAACAAGCAATAAACCTGATTCCGAAGCTGGCCTGCGGGTGGCTGCGACGCCCCGTTGCAGAAAAGTGCTGGCGACGCCCTCGTCGCCAGTTGGACGAGCGGCTTTCCAGATGGAGTGAAAATGCAGGCGCGCTATATCCGTTCCAGCGCCTGATAAAGATCGGCGATGAGGTCTTCTGGGTCTTCCAAGCCCAGTGCGAGGCGCACGAGGTTGTCCACCATGCCGATGGATTTGCGGTATTCCGCCGGATAGTCGAAGAACGACATCGTCGCCATCTGCGTCACCAAGCTTTCGGAACCGCCGAGGCTCGGCGTGATGAGAAACAGTTCGAGCGCGTCAATGAACTTGCGCGTCGCCTTGTCGTCGCCTTTGACCAGAAAACTTATCACGCTGCCAAAGCCGCGCATCTGTTTTTTGGCGTTGGCGTAATCAGGATGCGATTTGAGACCGGGATACCAGACTTTCTCGACCTTGGGATGTTTTTCCAACGCCTGCGCCACGGCCAGCCCGGCGCGGTTGTGATGTTCCATGCGCAACGGAAACGTCTTCAAACCGCGTTCGAGCAGAAAACAGCTCAACGGCCCCGGCGTGGCTCCAATCATCCGCTGAAGTTTGTTGAGGTCTTCGAGCAATTTGTGGGCGCCGAGTGTCACGCCGGCGAGCAGGTCGTTGTGGCCGCCGAGATATTTCGTGGCCGAATGAATGACGAGGTCCACGCCCAATTCCAGCGGGCGAATGTTGTAGGGCGTGGCCAAAGTGGCATCAATCATCGTCAATATGCCGTGACGCTTGGCGACTTTGACGATGGCCGGCAAGTCGAGGACGCGCAGGTAGGGATTGGTGGGAGACTCGGTGAAAATGATATTGGTGTTGGGCCGGATGGCTTTTTCGATGGCAGCTGTGGCCGGCTCGACGAGCGTGTTTTGAATTCCGAACTTGCCGAGGAAGTTGGTCGCGAAATCGCGCGTCTGCCGGTAGCAATCGCTGGTGAAAATAATGTGGCCGTCACGTTTCATGTAGGCCATGAGCGTCAGGATGACGGCGCTCATGCCGGTGGAAAACAGGATGGCGCGCTCGGCGCCCTCGATGGCGGCCAGCTTGCGCTCGGCTTCCTGCTGCGTGGGATTGCCGTAACGGCCGTATTCCTGCTCGCGGATTATGCGGCCCTGGCTCTTGGCGGCCATGAACTCGACCACCTCCGTCATGGACCCGAAACTGAAGTTCGAGGTCTGGACGATGGGCGTGGAAACGGCGTGGTAAGCCTTGCGGCGGCGTTCGCGGCCATGAACGGCCAGCGTGGCCGGTCCGCGCTGGCCGGGTTTTCGAGTTTTAGATTTCATTCAACAAATCTGTATTTCGGAGGGACGAGTTATACGAGTCCCCAAATTCCGGGTCTAAAATATTTCAGGGTCTCGTGTAACTCGACCCTCCGATTGTTTGTCAGACATCGAACCGGCCCCTTTCCTTGAGAGCTGTCTTGAGGGCGTCCTTCACCGCGTCGAGGCGGGCGGGCAGTTCAATCGGCTGGTTCGCGTAGCGGCACGGGAAATCCAGTTCCTTCTGGTGATATTTGACTTTCATTTCGACAAATTTCAAACCGTGCGCGGTGGAGATCACGACGACGCGCTCGGACTTGTCAATTTTCCCCGCCTTCAGCAGCTTGATCAAAACCGCGAGCGCCACGCCGGTGTGGGGGCAGTTGCACATGCCGGTCTTGTCGCCCAGCGCCGCGGCGTCCGCGAGTTC
This sequence comes from Verrucomicrobiota bacterium, assembly GCA_049519195.1. GTDB lineage: Bacteria > Verrucomicrobiota > Verrucomicrobiia > Limisphaerales > UBA11358 > UBA11358. Next base: position 10,438 of record JBEKRA010000020.1, on the reverse strand, counting down.
CTCCTCACTCGCCTGCTCCACGATGCCGTCGAACTGCTTCAGCGCCCGGATGGCTTTCTGGATGCTGACTGGGTCTCCGATTTGAATCGCGCTGGCGAGCGTTTTTTGCGCCTGCATCGGCTCAAACGATGCGAAGCCTTTTTTGAACGAGCGGTAAAGCGGATTGGCATGTTCGGCCTGGGCCACGACGAGGCGGGGCAGTTTGTCAATCAACCCCAGCTCGCGCATCATCATCAGCCCCTTGCCGAGCGCGGAGACGTTGCCCAGGTTGCCGCCGGGAATGATGATGACGTCCGGCGCCTCCCAGTCGAACTGCTGGACGATTTCGATGCCGACCGTCTGCTGGCCCTCCACGCGCAGGGAATTCATCGAGTTGGCCAGATAAAGCGTTTCGTCCTTTGTAATCTCCCGCACCAGCTTCATGCAGCCGTCAAAATCGGTGTCCAGATAAAGCACGAGCGCGCCGCTGGAAACCGGCTGGACCAGCTGGGCGATGGAAATTTTGCCCCGCGGCAGGAGGACGATGGACGGGATGCCCGCCGCCGCGCAATAGGTCGCCAGCGCCGCCGAGGTGTCGCCGGTCGAGGCGCACACCACGGCCTTGATGGGCGCGCCTTCGGAGATCATCTGCTTGACCTGCGAGACCAGCACCGTCATGCCGAGGTCCTTGAACGAGCCGCTGTGGGTATTGCCGCAAAGTTTGATCCACAGGTCGTCCACGCCCACAATTTTCCCGAAGCGCTCGGCCCAGAAAAGATTTGTGCCGCCCTCGTAAAGCGAGACGATGTTCTCGTCCTTGATGTCGGGAAGCACCCATTCCTTTTTGCCCCACACGCCGGAGCCGTAGGGCCACTCATTGCCCTTGTAGCGGTCCTCAAAAAGTTTCATCCATCCCTTCGCATCGCGCCGCTTCAATCGTTTGAGGTCGTGCTGCACTTCAAGGAGCGATCCGCAGCTCTTGCAGTTATAGACAACGGAGTTCAGCGGATAGGCGGATCCGCATTGCGGGTTGATGCATTGAAACCAGGCTCGGTGTGACATCGTTCAAGTCTTTCGAGCCGCCGGCGCCGGCCTCAAACGGCTCCGCGCCACTGGCGGCACACATTGTCCGGGGACAAGAATGGCAGACCGTCCGCGCTTTTCAAGAAAAGAACGGACGGGTTTGCTTCAGCGCGTCAACAGGAGAAAAATCACGATTGCCAGCGCGATGCGATACCAGCCGAACAAGTTGAACGTGTGCGTCTGAATGTAGCGCAACAGCCATTTCACGGCGATGAAGGAGACGGCGGCGGCGATGGCGGTCGCCAGCAGGACCATTCCCCAGTCTTCACGCGGCGCGAGCGGGGCGGGATGATGCAGAGCCTCGAAGATTTCCAGTCCGCCCGCCGCGAGCATGGTCGGGATGCCGGCGAGAAATGAAAATTCCGTGGCCGCAGGTCGCGCGAGTCCGAGCAACAGACACGCAAGGATGGTGGAGCCTGAACGCGAGGTGCCGGGAAAAATCGCAGCGACAAGCTGGGCAAGGCCGACGGCGACGGCGATGGTCCAGGTGATTTCATTGTTCAGTTTTTTCCCGCGCAGAAAAAATTCAACAGCGACGAAGGCGATGCCGCCGATCAGCAGCGCCCACGCAACCGGGGCGAGTTCCTTCGGCAGCTCGTGGCCGAGTTTTTTCCACGCCACGCCGCCGATTCCGGTGATGGCGAAGGCGGTGAGAAGCTTCAGGAGATAGCTTTGGGTTTCAGGCTCGCGCCATTCAAAAAAAAACTTGAAAATCCGCCGCGGAAACAGCGGCAGCACGGCGATCACCGCGCCGCACTGGATGACGACATTGAACAGTTCGCTTTTGTGGACGTTTAGAAGCTTCTCGGCGACGAGCAGGTGGCCGGTTGAGGAAATGGGAATAAATTCCGTTATTCCCTCGACGATCCCCAAAATGGCGGCAGCAATCCAGTCAGGCATGAATCATTTGACGTGGAACGCGCGCGGCTGGCAAGAAATAACTGGCGTGCCGCTCACTTTTTTTTGCCGAAAAACGAGGAGGATTCGCCGCCGCGCTGCTTGACCTTGAGCTGGCCCAAAACGGAATGCCAGCTGATGTAAATCTTGTGCCAGGTGTTTTCGATGCCGCGCAGCTCGCCCTCGCCCACTTCGCTCAAGTGGCGCAGCGACGGCGCGTGGTCAATGAGGCCGATGATCTCCTCCTTGGTGGGCGACTGGGATTCGATGGATGCGAAAATCAATTCGATTTCCTGGGCGATGACGCTCTTGATCTCGAGGAAATGGTTTTCATCCGCCGGCCCGAATTTTTTGGCGCGGGCGACGCTGACAAAGTGGTTGAACTGCTTCCAGCATTCGATGTGGGTCTCGATCTGGGTGACCAATTGGTTGATTTCTTTGACTGTCATAGGCGTTCAGTTTGAAATGGGCGACAACGCCGTCTGCGGGAACAGGAAAATAATCGCGCCGCCGCGCAACTCGCGGGCGGTGATGCGCAGAACGGCAAAATGGATGCTGACTTCGGCAATCGGCATCTGCGCCGCGTGCGCTTCGCGCAGCAGCGCGAGCACCTCCTTGCTGACGGTGTGCAGCAGCGCCTCCGGATACGCGGATGACACGGTGGAACTGACGATCTTGCCCGTGCGATCCACGGTGATGCTGCCGCTGGGCAGATGGGTGACCGCGGCGGCCGAGGCGCGCGAACTGAAAATGTTTTTTAAGAGTCCCATGACGCGACCAATTTTTTGGTTTTTTCGAGCAACCCGTCGCTTGGTTCCGGCGACCAGCCGACAAGGAAATTTTTATTCTCCCACGGAATCAAAAACAGCCGGCGTTCCATATTGTTCGCGTCGAGGTGCAGCAGCGGCCCGCCGTCCACCGCGTCGCCCAGGCGCTTGATGATTTCCGTCGCGTGGCGCGTCCAGTTGGCATATTGCCCGGCCGTCTGGTCCTCCGTGCCCATCGCCTCATGCGCGCCATGCCCCTCCGGCGGAACAACGACAACAAATTCGGCGCCGGCGCGCGCGAGCAATGAAAGTTTCCAGACCGTGCGGCGATGGCTTTGTGAGTTCTCATCCGACGCTCCGGCGTCGGCGTCTTTTTCATCAATTGCCTGGGCCGATTCCAAAAGGAGCGCGTTGACCGGTTTGAGGATGGTGCGCTCGCGATTCGGTTCGGCGGGCAAATTTTCAAACGTGCCGGTCTTCCAGGTGAGAATTCTAAGGAACGCCGCCTCGCCGCGCGCCCCCTCGGCTTCGGCATCAGTAAGTTCACCCTGCTGAATCCAGAGTTTGGCGACAAGCGAACCGCGCGTGATGCGCAACACGGTGGAACTGCGCGCAAGGCATTCCATCTGGACGATGTCCATGAGCCCCTTGCTCTGGATGCCGCGAAAGCCGCCTTCCTGATCGCGGCCCAGCAGCGATTCAAGACATTCGATAAACATCTGCAAATTGCCCTGCATCTCGGTCTTGAGCCAGAACATATCCACGCCCAGGGCGTAGGCGCGCGAACGAAATTCCTCATCCTCCAGCCCGCTCAACACCACGGTGCGCAGTTCGGGAAAACGCCGGCGCACAATGGCCAGCACCTGCAGGCCGTCAATGCGCGGCATCTTGAGATCGCAAATGAGCAGGCGGAACGGCTCGGCGTCGAGCATCGCCAGCGCGCGCTTGCCGGATGTGGCGGTGCGGACTTCCGGCTTGCTGGGAAGCCGCGCAAGTATGTCCCGGCTCATTTCGAGCCAGTCCGCGTCGTCGTCCAAAACTAATATTTTATGGCGGATTTCCATTCCTAACAAATGACCCACGCGCGATGTTAAAACGCCGGAGACATTGTTTGCAATGCTTTTTCACAGCCATTGCGTTTGGGCCGGCGGCAACGCCTGCGATGACAAGGCTCCACACCGGCTTCGATTTGCTCAATTCGCGCGACACCGGCTGGCATGGACGGATCATGACGCGCCGCAACTTTGCGGGCCGTATTTCTTCGCGGGCTTGTCATGCAACACCAGCGCGTCGGTGTCGGACTCAATCCATTCCAACTCCACCCGCCGGATGGTTTCGTTGCCACCGAAACACTTTTGCGCGTCCAAAATTTCAAAGCCGGCCACGCCGCCGTCATAACCGAAATCGGCGATGACACCGGGGCGGATCTCATCGCTCTCCTTCACCCGCGCGTCGCGGAACATGATGGTGAGCGAATCCGTTTCTTTGTCGCATTGAATTTTCATTGGCTGCCTCCTTCATACTTCCCGAACTTCGGCGTTTTGTAAAGCGTGACCGCCGTTATTTCCGCGGCGGTTCCTCAACCATCACGCGCAACAACATCCCCGTTTGGAGAAAATCATCGAAATCAAAGAGCACGAAAGGAAAAGCGGATTCCGCGATCTCCGCGTTCTTTTGCGTCAAATTAAGCGGCTGCAAAGTTTATGAAAATGCTAAAGCCGGGAATGTTCTTCGCCGGAGTGACCGTTGGAGAGCAGGGTTTTGACGACATTGACAAGCTGTTCAGGGGTGCAGGTGAGTTTTGAGAGAAAGGCGTCGGCGCCAATCTTTTCCGCGTTGAGCGCGACGTCGGTCGTTGGGGTGGCATTCGTAAAAATGACGACCTTGGTGTGCTTGAGGTCGGGATCGGTGCGGATGAACTTGAGAACATCAGCCCCGTTGAGCCTGGGCATCATCAGGTCGAGGATGACGAGGTCGGGTCTGGCGCGATGCAGCGACTTCATGGCCGCGATTCCATCTTCGGCAACCAGCACCTCAAAGCCCTCCCGCACCAGGCCCTCGCGGTAAATTTCGACGATGTTGGCGTCGTCCTCGACGAATAGAATGTTTTGCATGGTATTATTTTAACGCCAACCGGCGGGCGGCGCAACCGGCGGAAGACAAAAGCGGGCAAAAGGCCGGCATTTTCAGGCTGTTAATAATCTTGACCTTTATGCTTTCCGCCTCTTATTCTGTCGCGTGTTAGGCAAATTCATGTTTGCGCAATTAAAAAGCCTGTTCTCCAACGACATTGGAATAGACCTGGGCACGGCCAACTCCCTCGTTTATGTCAAGGATCGCGGGATTGTTCTGCGGGAGCCATCGGTGGTGGCCATCCAGGCGGGCACGACGAACGTGCTCGCCGTCGGCGAGGAAGCCAAACGGATGCTGGGCCGCACGCCCGGCAACATCGTGGCCATCCGCCCGATGAAAGACGGCGTGATCGCCGACTTCGAAATCACCGAGGCCATGCTGCGTCACTTCATCCAGAAGGTCCAGCACCGCAAGCTCATCGCACCGCGGGTCGTCATCGCCATTCCCTCGGGAATCACGGAGGTGGAGAAACGGGCGGTCAAGGATTCGGCAATGCACGCGGGAGCGCGCGACGTCATCCTGATTGACCAGCCGATGGCCTCGGCCATTGGCGTCGGACTGCCCGTGCATGAACCGGCGGGCAACATGATCGTGGACATCGGCGGCGGGACCTGCGAAATCGCAATCATCTCGCTGGCCGGCATCGTCTTCAGCCGCAGCCTGCGGGTGGGCGGGGACGAATTTGACGAAACGATCGTCGCGCACATGAAACGCGCCTACAACTTAATGATAGGTGAACGCACCGCGGAAGAAATCAAAATACGCATCGGCTCCGCATTTCCGCTCGAACAGGAATTGACCATGGATGTGAAAGGCCGCGACTTGAGTTCCGGCCTCCCAAAAACGTTGACCATCCGTTCCGAGGAAATTCGCGAAGCACTGCAGGAACCGCTCACGAGCATTTTGGAATCCATCCGGATCACGCTGGAACGCTGCCCGCCCGAACTCTCCGCCGACCTTGTGGATCGCGGACTGGTCATGGCCGGCGGCGGCTCGCTGTTGCGCGGCATTGACCGTCTTGTTGCCGGCGAAACCGGCCTGCCGGTCCATCTGGCCGACGATCCCATGAGCGCCGTGGCCGAAGGCACGGGCCGGGTTTTGGAGCAGTTGGAGTTCGTCAAGCGAATTGCGAACAATCCAAAGTATTGATTTCCCGCCAAGTTCACCTGCGCACGGCTGAATCGGATTCGGTCGTGAACCCGGAAAATCCGGGGGCAGGATGTTCAAACGAAAACATTATCTCGCGCTCGGCGCGGTGACGCTGGTGACGGCGCTGGTTTTAAGCCTGCCGTCACGCGCGGTTTCGCACCTTAAACTCGGCATCGGCGGACTGTTTCTGCCGCTGTTCGGGACCGTCCACGCTGTCCGGCAACTGCCGGACCGGGCCGCTGACGTTCTTTTGCCCCGCAGCGAATTGCTCAAGGAAATCGAAACCCTCCAACGCGAAAACCAGCAGCTTAAAGTCCAAAATTTGCAGGCCGCCGCGACCGCGCGCGAAAATGACCAGCTCCGCGCGCTCGTCGGCTGGCAGCGGCGGCAGCCGTGGAGACTGAAACTCGCCAGCGTCGTCCTGCGCGATCCGGCCAACTGGTGGCGCACCATCCAGATTGACCTCGGCAAGCGCGACGGCATGGTTGAAAACCTCCCCGTGCTGACCTCCGACGGTTTGGTCGGCCGCGTTTCGTCCGTCGGCTACACGCGGTCGCAGGTCATTTTGGTTGGCGACCCGGGCTGCCGCGTTTCAGCGCGCGTCGTCAATCCGGCGCACGACATGGGCGTCATCAGCCCCGGCGGACCGCTGGATAATTCACTCGTGAATCTGGCCTATCTGTCCGGCAACGCGAATTTGAAACCCGGCCAGGATGTGGTCACCAGCGGCGAGGGCGGGATTTTCCCGCCGGGTATTCCCATAGGCCAGGTCGCGGATTCGGGCCAGGCCGAATTCGGCCTTTATACCGAGGCGCGCGTGAAACTGTCCGCAAATCTGGGCGCGCTGGATCAAGTCTGGGTTTTGTTTCCATGAAAACTTTAACGCAAAGACGCAAAGAATCGAAGTCGCAAAGGAATGAAGCGGCGAAAATTTGGAGTGCGGTGACATGTCACCGCTTTCCACCGACGCGACATGTCGCGTCGTTCCAAAGCGCGGACTCGTCCGCGCACTCCAAAACATTTTGCGTCTCCGCGCCTTTGCGCCTTTGCGTTAAAATGAAATGAATTTTTTCAACACCATTTTGATTCTGGCCGCCGCGTTTCTCGCGGTGTTCGCCGAGGCCGCGTTTCAACTGCCGCGTCATCTGTCCGGCGCGCAGGTGGACCTGCTGCCGGCGCTGATGATTTACGCGGCCTTGAACACGAATGTCGCGACCGTCTCGCTGCTCGCCGTGCTCGGCGGCCTGTGGTTTGACGCGCTGTCGGCCAATCCGCTCGGCGTCAGCATCCTGCCGCTCTTTGCCGTCGGCTTCCCGATTTGTCTGCGGCGTGATTTGATTTTGCGCGAGCTGCCGTTTGCACAGATTGTCCTCGGCGCCGCCGCCAGCGCGGCCGTGCCGGCGCTGTGCGTTTTGCTGTTGTTGAGCGGCGGCCAGGAGCCGTTGCTGGGCTGGGGTTCGCTCTGGCAATGGCTGGTGATGATTGCCGGCGGCGCGGCGGCGACGCCGGTCATCTTCGCCCTGTTCGGCTGGTGTCATCACGCGCTCGGCTACCAGCCGCAAACCGAAACCAGTTTCCGTCCAGACCGCGAAATCCGGCGGGGAAGACAATGAATTCAACGCAAAGACGCAAAGTGACGAAGACGCAAAGGAATGAAGCGGCGAAAATTTGGAGTGCGGTGACACGTCACCGCTTTCCGCCGACGCGACATGTCGCGTCGTTCCAAAGCGCGGACTCGTCCGCGCACTCCAAAGCATTTTGCGTCTCCGCGCCTTTGCGTTAAAAATTGAAATGTTAATTCTCGACGAACTGAAAAAGAACGACCCGCAACTGCGCCTCGTGGCCGGAATGCTGGCGGCCGGGCTTTTCATTTTGCTGGCGGGTTTGTGGTGGGTGCAGGTCGTTTCCGCGCGCAAATACCAGGGGCACCTCGAAATACAATCGTATCGCACCGTGCGCCTCCCGGCCATGCGCGGGAAAATTCTGGACCGCGAGGGCCGCGTGCTGGCCGAAAACCGGCCGAGCTACAACTTGAGCCTTTACCTCGACGACTTGCGGAAACAATTCAAGACCGCTTATGACGCCGAATACGCCAGCGCCACCAACACCCGCGCGCGGTTCATTGCCGCGCAGGAGAAACAGCTCGGACGCCCGCTGACGAAAGCCGAGCGAAAGCGGTTCGTGTTCTCGACCGGCCAGATGGAACAACTCCGCGGGCTGGCGCGCTACCGCGTGGCGAGCGCCGTCGTTTCACAGGTCGGCCAGAAACTGGGCCGGCCGCTGACGCTCGACGCGGCGAAATTTGAACGCGACTATAAAACGCGGCTGGCGATGCCTTACACCGTGGTTCCCGACGCCAGCCCGGAGCAGGTCGCGCGGTTTGAGGAGCAATTCACCGGCAGCCCCGGCGCGGATGTGGATTTGCAGCCCGTTCGCAGCTATCCGCTCGGCACAACAGCCGGGCATTTGCTCGGTTATTTGTCGCGCGACGACAGTTCCAGGGAAGGCGAGGACGCTTACTTCAATTATTACCTGCCGGATTATCGCGGCGTGACCGGGATCGAATGGGGTTTCGATTCATTGCTTCGCGGACGCGCGGGCGGCGAATCCGTGCTCGTAAATAATCTCGGCTATCGCCAGTCGGAAAATGTCTGGAACCAGCCCGAGCCGGGCCACAATGTCGTTCTGACGGTTGACCTCGACATCCAGCGCGCGGCGGAGGAATCGCTTGTGGCGCACCAGGGCGCGCAGGCGCACGGCGCGGTCGTCGTCATGGATGTGCGCACCGGCGATGTGCTGGCGATGGTTTCGTCACCGGCGATCAACCCGGATTACCTTTCAAACGATCCCCAATATTTAAGCGACCCGAAATTGCGCCCGGAAATCAACCGCGCGACGCAGGAAAATTACGCGCCCGGCTCGATTTTCAAAACCGTCGTCGCGCTGGCCGCGTTGGAAAGCGGCCTTGATACCAACGCCATCGTTCACAATCCGGAAAACCCCGAAGATCCGGGGCACGGCCACTACGTCATGGGACGGCGTTCCATCCGCGACACCGCGCCGCCGGGTGATTACAATTTTCGCCGCGCCGTCGAGCGCTCCAGCAACACCTATTTCATCACCGTCGGCCTCCGCACCGGGATAGAAAAAATTGTCCGTCTCGCCCAAAAGTTTCATTTCGGTGACCGCATCGGTTTGCCAACGCGCCAGGAAACCCGTGGAAATTTTCCGACTTTGGAACAGGTGAACCGGCGGGACTGGCGCGACGGCAACACAGCGAACGTGTGCATCGGCCAGGAAATTGACGTGACGCCGATGCAGATGGCCGTGGAGATTTCCGCCATTGCCAACGGCGGCAAGGTGCTGTGGCCCCGGCTCGTCGAGCGCATCGAGCCGCAAGACCCGGCATCCGGCGAAACCGCCACCAATTTTCCGTCCGGCCTGGTCAGGAACGAAATTGGTGTCAGCCAGCGCAGTTTGAATATATTGCGGGCTGCCATGCTCGGGGAAACCGAAGACCCGGAGGGCACCGGCAAAGCGGCGGTGGTGGCCGGCCTGCACATTTGCGGCAAGACCGGCACGGCACAGGTGCAGGACAGCGCGAACCGGCTCACCGGCTACAATTTCTGGTTCGCGTCGTTTGCGCCGTATGAAAACCCGCGTTACGCCGTCGTCGTCATGGTTCAATCCGAAAGCCGCGGCTCCGGCGGCCTGGTTTGCGCGCCGATCGCGCACGACATTTACGAGGCGATTTTGAAAAAGAAAAACGCGCCCGCGCCGGGAATTACGGCGGAGGCCAACTGAAATGATACACACCGCGCTCAACGAACCTCGAAGGCTGGACCGGCTGCAACTGGTTGCGCTGGCCGGGCTGATGTGCCTCGGCGCGGTGTTTGTCTTCAGCGCCACCATGGCGAACCAGACGGCGTCCACGCTGCCGTGGTATGACCAAAGCTGGGTGCGGCAGATTGTCTGGTATGCGCTCGGCCTCGGCGCGGGCGCGGCCATTTGCCTCGTGGATTATCACCATCTGGCGCGCTGGTCGTTCGTGGTGTATTGGGCGGCGATTTTCTTTCTGGTCGTCGTGCTGATTCCGAAAATCGGCTCGATGCACCTCGGCGCGCGGCGCTGGATTGATTTGCGGGTTTTCCAGTTTCAGCCGAGCGAATTCGCCAAGCTCGCGTTCATCCTGGCGGCGGCGCATTTCTTGAGCCGCCCGGCGGATGAATTGAAGCAGCCGGCGATTTTCTGGAAGGCCATTGGCCTGATGATGCTGCCGTTCATTTTGATTTTGAAGGAACCGGATTTGGGTTCGGCGCTCGTCCTGTTGCCGACCGGTTTGATGATGATGCTGGTCGCCGGGACGCCGCGAAAATATCTGCTGCGGCTGCTGGGCGGCGTCGGCCTTGTGGCCGTGCTGTTCCTGGCTG
>JBEKRA010000019.1:0-13144 GCA_049519195.1 Verrucomicrobiota bacterium | reverse complement strand
CTGCTCGTTGAGCGCCGTCCATCCCCCGGTCGGCGGATTCACCGGCAGGTTCGCGAGCTTCACGTCTTCCGGAAGATAGAGGGTGTCATTCTGCCAGGCTGCTTTTGGGTCCAGCCACAGCCGCCATCCCTGATCGAGATTGGCGGCGTCAGACACCTCCGCGCGCGCGGACGGGATGAAGATTGAGAAAGCGATGGATAGGACGGGACGATATTTGAGCATTTGATTTAGTTTCATAGATTTTTACGGAACCAATTCCACAACAATTTCCTTTTGATCGCGAGAGACCCCGATTTTCAAGGAACTGCCGGCAGGCAATGCCGGAGCTTGGCGCAGCAGCGCCGCCGTATCCGCCGTCTTCCCGCCGTTGACGGAAAGGATGACGTCATTTTTTCGCAGCCCGGCTTTGGCCAAAGCGGACTCCACTGGAACTTCCAGAACCAAAACACCCATCACGCCGGGCAGACCGAACGCGGACATCTCGCCTTCGCCGGCAATGTTGCGCACGCTAACGCCGAGCCACTTCGCCGGCGTGGTGTCGCGCGCGGCGGATGCGGGCGCGGACATTTTCGGCTGCGGCAATTGCGGCACGCGCGCGATGGCTTTGAGTTCCGGTTTTTGCACGCCGAATTGGTTCATCTGAAAATTGACGAAGCCCAGGGCCAGCGCAGGCGAACCGTCCTTCACGCGATAGTCGCCATGTGCCGGATCAATGAATTGCGCGTCCGCCACGATGGAATGTTCATCGCGTCCGCTTTGCTGCTGCAACCGCGTCGCAAGCGCATTCGTCGCCGCGCCGTAATTCTGCACCAGATTGAAATCCATTTCCGCGCCCCACGGCGGACGGTGCATGCCGGCCGGACGATAGGCCGTCCAAACGATGTTGCGCCGGAAAATGTCGCCGCACTCGTCATACCAGACGTGCGGATCGTAACCGCCGTCCACCATGATGTTGTTTTCGACCACGCGCCCGAAACCCTCGCGGTTCTTGATGCCGCCGTGCAGGCAAAGGTTGTTCGTGATGATGTAAAATGACGAGCCGTCGTCGAGGTCAATGTCCCAGCCGTGATCGCAGCGCCAGCGGTTGTTGGCCAGCACGATGGGTTTTACCGCGTCGAGCTTCGGCAGTTCCGGGACCTGCTTCACCCACGCGTTGACTTCGCCGATGTTGGGCCGCCAGAAACGGTCGCGCCCCCACGAATTGAACGAGCCGTGATCGCCGGTTTCCTTCACCGTGTCGAAGATGTCGCAGCATTCGATGACATGCCCGCCCCAGCAGCCGTCGCCGATGTTGATGCCGGCGCGCGGCATGTCGTAAATCGAGCAGTGCCGGACGGTGATGTTCTGGGCAAGGTCAATTTCCACGCCGGCGGTTTGTTTTTCCACGCGCCCGGTCAAGTGAATCAGGCAATCGTCCACCAGGCAGTCCGCCGGGTAATTGCCGCTTTTCGGTCCGGGCGTGCGGTCAATCTCGGCAAGCTTGTGAGTTTGGTAATAGTTGAACAGCGGGCTGCGCGCCGCCTGCGGGTCGCCGACGAAGCAAATTCCGCTCGCGCCCGCCCTGGCGATTTGCGTTCCGCGAATGGCGACGCGGCGATTGTAATTGTTGACGAAAATGGCATTACCGCCGACCTGGTCAATGAAGCCGTCTTCCAGCGCGCAATTCTCCGCGCCGTTGAAGAAAATCGCTCCGCCGCGATAAATCGCCCAATCGGTTCGCACGAGCGGCTCCTTCGTGTCCATGACCGTGCGCGCCGCCTGGCGGAATGTCAGGCCGCGGAGCGTAATCCATTTTACCGGATGCCACTCGATTAGTGGCACAGGCGTCTCGCCTGTGCGTTTCTGGTTTTCATCGAACAGGCGGGACGCCTGTGCCACTACGTCGCCGCGAAATTCAACCAGCGTCCGCAGGTGGGTGGCTTCGATGACGGCGTTTTTCAAATCGAGTCCGGCGGGCGGATAAAAATACAGCGTGTGCGTTTTGGAATTCAGGAACCATTCGCCGGGCGCGTCCAGCTCCTCAAAAATATTTTCCACAAACTGGATGCCTTGGTTGATGCCGCCACCGCGATTGTTCTGCCAGCCGCCCACTTTGGTCAAAGTGCCGTTGGTATCTGTTCCGGTAATGCGCCAGGTGAAATCTCCCCACAGTGCCGGGTGCATCGCGTGCAAGTAACCGTCGGCCGGATCCGCCCAAAGCGCGGCGCGCCGTTTGATGTCTGCGCCGGAGGTGAACCCGTCGAAGTATTGCGCCTGGGGATTGAAGTTCGGGTAACGCGCCAGAATTTGCCGCTCGCCGTTGATAAAAATCTCCTCGGTCTGCAAGTCCGGCGTAACCTGCGCCTGAAATATTCCATTGTTGTAAGGCTGCCAGTCGAGTTTTTCCAGCCTGACGCCGCCGCTGATGACCGGCTTCTCGTTTTGATAGTTCTGGAAAATCACCAGTTGGTCTTTCGTGCCGGAATCCTCGGCGGTGAAAACGAGTGTCGCGGGCAAATAGTAGGTTCCGCCGCGCAGGAAAACATCGCCGCGCTTCTGCCGGACCGCCCGCTGCGCGCATTGCAGCGTGGCGAACGGTTTTTCCAGCGTGCCGGGATTCGCGTCGTTGCCCGCCGGCGAGACGAAATACGGTTGCGCGGCGCAAACGCACGCGGAAAACACCGCCACTGCGCAGGCTGAAACGATTCTCAATTTCACGGCACGGATGGGCGCGGCGTGCCGGTTTTGGTTTGCACGCTGGCCGTCGCCGGGGCGAGGCCGTCGGCGGTTGCCGTCAACTTGATCTCGCCGGCGTCGCGTCCACCCTCCGCAGTAGCACTGCTACGGAGGACGGGCGTGGATTGCACGATGACTTGCGCCAGGCCGTTGAACAGGCTGCGCGACCACGGCGGGACGCTGGTGTGCCCGATGATCTGCACATTCACGTTGGGATTCAAGCCGCCTTGGGCAACGCCGTTGTAGACGCCAACGGCAATGACATTGTCGCCAGCGTGGAGATATTTTTTCACGTCGAAAATCGGCTGCGCCTGCCAGTCGTGCGATTCGCCGACATACTGGCCGTTCACAAAATACCAGCCTTCGTCGTCGCAGCCGCTGAAGCAGATGAGCGCGCCGGCACCTTTCAAGTCCTCTTCCGTCAGCTTGACGTGGGCGCGATAAATCGCCGCGGTTTCCGGCGTTTCGATGGTCGGCCCGCCGCCGCTGACCGGTTTCCAGGCGGAGTCGTCAAAATCATTCGCGTATTCCGGCACGGCGCTCCGGTTCTTCGGAATTTTTCCGATCTCCCAGCGCCATTTGTCCACGGGAATGTTATGCGATGGCGCGGTGGGAACATACACGTCCGGCTCGTGACAACTGGGATCGCCGTTGCCCACGCCGATGATTTTGCCCGCGCCTTCGACGGAGAAATGAACCTGGTTCTGCGCCACCGGCACAACGCGCCCTTGCGCGTCCACGGCGGAAACGGTGAACACGGCAACATCTTCGCCATCGGCGCGCAACGTCGGTGGGGCGAGCGTCCCCGCGAGCCGCCGCACGTCGTTTGATTCCGGCTCGCGAGGACGCTCGCCCCACCAAGCTGGAGTCAATTGGATGGACACCGGTTCGCCGGTGGTTTCGACTTTTGTTTCGGCGATCACGTTGCCGGCGGCGTCAAAACCTTTCGCGCTCAAGGTTCCCGGCGCATATTTTACCTGCCAGCTCAATTTTGAATTCGGCTTCATCGTCTGTTTGCCGAGCGACGCGCCGTTCAAAAAGAGTTCAACCTGTTTGCAGTTGCTGAATGCCTCGACGAGAATTTCCCGTCCTTCCCGGCCGGGCCAGTTCCAGTGCGGCGCCAGATGCAGCACGGTGTTCGTCGTCCACCACGATTGGTAATAGTAAAAAGCGTCCTTCGGAAAACCGCATGTGTCGAGAATGCCGAAGTGCGAGTTGACGCACGGCCACCAATACGGCGTCGGCTCGCCGCGATAATCAAATCCGGTCCAGACAAACGCGCCGGACAACCACGGACGCGGCGCGAAATAGCTCCACCAGCTTTCAGCGGTCGTGGTCCAGCCCGGCCAAACCACGTCGTAAGCGGCAACGTATCCATGCGGACGGTCGTTGGTGTAAATGCCGCGCGTGCCGACGACGCTGGCCTGTTCGCTGCCAAAATTCGGCTGCGTCGGATGCGCCGCGTGATAACGATCCATTTGCGGACCGTAATGATAATTCCAGCCACGCACTTCTATGACGGAGTTGATCCCGCGGAACACGTCGTCTTCCGGCGAGGCGTAGCTGACCGGACGCAGCGGGTCGAGCTGCTTGACGTAATCCTGCATCGTGCGGGCGACGCTCGCGGCTTGTGGCGTGTCCTGCACCATGAACTGCTCGTTGGCGACGCACCAAAGCGCGACGCTCGGATGATTGCGGTCGCGGCGGATTTGGTCGTCCCACTTTTTCATGTTTTCCGAATCGCTGCCCATCAACCGGCTTTCGTCCATGACCAACATGCCGAGCCGGTCGCAGGCGTCGAGCAATTCCGGCGTGGGCGGATTGTGCGACATGCGATACGCGTTGCAGCCGAACTCCTTCAATTTCTTCACGCGGAACTCCAGCAACGCATCCGGTATGGCCGCGCCGACGCCGGCGTGGTCCTGGTGATTGCAGGTGCCGTAAAGTTCGTAATGCCTGCCGTTCAGCAAAAAGCCGTTCGTCGGATCAAATGCCACGGTGCGGATGCCGAACGCGGTTTCCTTTTGGTCAACGATTTTGCCGGCAACGGAAATTGTTGTGACGAGTTTGTAAAGTTTCGGCGATTCCGGCGACCAGAGGACCGGCGCGGAAAGCTTTGATTCCAATTTCACGGCGCCCTGCGACTTGCGTTTCAATTTCTCCGACTCCGAAAATTGTTTCAGCGATTTGCCGTCGGGCGAAATGATTTCGCAGTTCACCGTCGCTTTCGTTGCGTTTGTCGTTGTGTTGAGCAGACGGACTTCGACTCCGATTTCAGGACTGCCTTGCGGAATGTTCTTTTTAAATTTGCTCTGCACAAAAACCCCGTCCGGGGCGATGGCCACCGGCGCGGTTTTGTCCAGCCACACGTGGCGGTAGATGCCCGCGCCTTCGTAAAACCAGCCCTCGACTTTCGTCGCGTCCACGCGCACGGTGATGGTGTTCTTGTCGCCGTAATGCACCACGTCGGTGATGTCCTCGCGGAACGGATAGTAACCGCCTTCGTGATGCCGCATGCACCAGCCGTTGACCCACACCGTCGCGTCTCGGAACACGCCGTCGAACGTCAGCCAGATGCGTTTGCCTGCATCGCTCTTTGGCAACTCAAACGTGCGGCGATACCAGGCGATGCTGTTGGTCGGATACTTCACGCCCAGCGTGTGAAAACCGTGGCTGCCGTCGGCGGCCCAGTCGAACGGCAGTTCCACCGCCCAATCGTGCGGCACATTGACGGCGCGCCAGTAGGTGTCGGAGAATTTTTCCGACGCCGGCCCGGAGCCGGTGCCGGAATTTTCCAGGTGCAGCGCATCCGGCCAGTCGTCGCCGAGATGGAACTTCCAGTTGGCGTCGAGAGAGAGGTGTTCGCGTCCACCCTCCGCAGTGGCACTGCTACGGAGGACGGGCGGCAAATCGGCGGCGGCAAGCTGTGTGACCCACAACGCGGCGCACGCGCCGGCAATAAGCGTGCGAGTTACTGGAATGATTTTCATTTTCAAATTCAATTTGCAATAAATTCAGCGGCGCGGCAAACATTTGCGCCGTCAATCAGTGGGTAATAATTGGCGCGAGCATCGTCCAAGCCCCGCACGCACGTCATGTCGTCAAAAATAACGATGTTAAAAAGCAACCACGCTAACGGCCTGTTTTTCCGCCGGCTGAAGCCTTGAGTTGCACGAAAAAAATCACCTGCGTCCCCGCGCCTGGCACACTTTGGATTTCACAGCTTCCGCCGATGGTTGCCAGCCGCCGCTTCATGTTTTCCAACCCGTTGCCGGATGCAGCCCGGCCCTGGACAACGTGAGAATTTTTCATTTTTTCACCGACGGCAAAACCGCGCCCGTTGTCCTCGACGGCCAGTTCAAACGACTTTTCCTTCACCGCCAGCCGGATGAGAACCTCCGACGCGCCGGAATGTTTCACCGCGTTGTGCAGCGCCTCCTTGAACGCGAGAAAAACATTATGCCGCGCCTCCGACGTCAGGTGCCACTCGGGAAATTGCAGCGGCAAATCCAGCCGGCAGCGGATGCCGGCGGCGGCCAGCCAGTCGTGCGCGAATTTTTCCAAATAGGTCGCCAGACTTTCCAGCGTGTCATGGCGCGGGCTGACCGCCCAGACGATTTCGTCCATGCTGCGCGTCAATTCGAGCGCCGTATCATAAATTTTTTCAAGACCGGCGGCGGCGCGTTCGGGATTTCCCAGATCGCCGCGCGCCGACTCGCTCATCATCGTGATGCGGGTAAGCTGCGCACCGAGGTCATCGTGGATGTCGCGCGCGATGCGGGAACGCTCGCGTTCAATGTCGCGCTGGCGCTCGGCGCGTTCGAGCCGGCGCCGCATCCGCCGGCGTGTCTCGAACCAGACCACCCCGCCGGCTGCCAGCACCGTCGCCAGCCCGCCGAGAACATGGAACCACGTGGTCTGCCAGAAATACGGCAGCACTTCAAACTTCAGGCTCGCGCCGGTTTCATTCCACACGCCGTCGTTGTTGCACGCGGTAACTTGGAAAGAATAATTTCCGGGCGGGATGTAATTGTAAGTCGCCACCCGCTTCGCGCCGGCGTTTGCCCACTCGGTCTCAAAATTGTTCAGCCGGCATTTGAACCACACCTTTTCCGGTGCGACAAAGCTCAAGCCGGCGTATTCAAATTCAATGCGATGCCGGCCCGGCGGAATTTTCAGCGGTCCGGCGGCGTTGCCGTCCGCGAATTTTTTGTCGTCCACGCGCATTTCCTCGATCCGCACCCGCGGCGGCAGCGGATTGATTCTGACGCCCGCCGGGTCCACGGCGACGAGTCCCTTCGCCGTGGGAAACCACAGCCGTCCGTCCGCCGTTTTGCCGCCCGCCGGCTGCAATCCTTCCGAACATTCGAGCGTCGGCAAACCGTCGTTGATGCCGCAAGTCAGAAACGGCACTTCAGAAATTTCGCCGTCGGCACAGCGGTTCAAATCCTTTTCGCTCGCGCGCAAAACGCCGGCGTAGGAACTCATCCAAAGAAATCCGCGCCCGTCCGATTCGATGTGGCCGATGACGCCGTTGGGCAGGCCTTGTTCGCGGTTGATGACGGAAAATTTCCCATTCTTGAACCGATCCAGCCCGCCGCCGAACGTGCCAATCCACAGCGCGCCGTCATCCGCGAAATGCAGGCACTCAATGAAATCGGACGACAGGCCGTCGGATTTATTGAACCGGTGAAAATCTCCATTTTGCCCGTCCTCCGTAGCAGAACTGCGGAGGGTGGACAAACGCACCAGGCCGCCGCCCGCCGTGCCGAACCACAGTGCGCCCGATTTGTCCCGCGCGATGGCGCGCACGTCGCCAAACGGCTTGCCGGCGATTTCATTGAACGCCTCGATTTTTCCGTTTTGATAACGCACCGCGCCCGACGGCGTGCCGATCCAAAGTTCGCCGTCCACGAACAAAAGCGCCGGCGCCGGCAGGAGAAAATTCTCCAGCCCCGGCGCAAAATCAAACGCATCGTCCTTCTGCGCGAACAATCCGCCGCCCCAGGTGCCGGCCCAGATTTTTCCCGCGCCGTCGGCGGCAAGCGACCAGACGTAGGGGTTGCGGATGCCCCGCGCCGGATCGAAATTTGTCCAATCGCCGTTTTGCAGGCGATACAGGCCCGCGCCCTCGGTGCCGACCCACAGCGCGCCGTCCGACGCCGGCAGCACGGAGAGCACGGGACGGCCTTTCCAGTTGTCCGGCGGCGAAATGGTTTCAAGGTTGCTCGGACGGATGAGCACCAGTCCCGCGCCGGTGCCGCACCACAAGTTTTTTTCCAGATCTTCGCCCAGCGAAATCACCCAGTCGGACGGCAGTCCGTTGGTGAGGGCGAGTTGCAGCGCGGGAGTGTTTGTCCGGCCGGGAAAAACCAGCCACAGGCCGGAATCCGAAGTGCCGCCCGCCAGCGCGCCGCCGGAAGTTTCCATGAAGTTCGCAACGATGTTCCAACGCCAGGGCGCGGGAATCAAACCGGCAACCCATTTGCCGTCCTTCCATTTGCGGATGCCGGCGTTGCAGGCAACCCAAAACCCGCCGTCGCGCGCGGCGCAGAAGCCCTGCACGTAATTGTTCGTGGACAGCGCGGCGCTCAACCGGCCATTTTTGAGCGCGGACACGACGCCTTCGCGTTCGACCCAAATCGTCCCATCCGAAGCGCGCGCCAGACACAGGACTTTGCTGACTGCACCGGACGGCGGCGACAGGACCTTGCCGTCCCGCGCGCGGGCCAGTTCGCCGGCATCGTTCAACAGCCAAACGTCGCCCGCGTCGTCGTCGGTGATGGCGTAAATTTTTCCGCCGCTCCAGTTGGCGCGCAGAGGCACGGCGGCAAAATGGCCGTCCTTGTATTGCGAAACGTCGCCGTTTTCCGTGCCAATCCACAGCGCGCCGTCGCCGGCCTCAAACAGGCTCGTGACGCGGCTGCTGCGCAGCTCCGGTGTGTTGTTGTCGTCGAAAACCGTGAAGCGGACGCCGTCGAACCGCGCCAGCCCGTTATAGGTGCCCAGCCACACGTAGCCGTCGGCCGTCTGCACCACGGCGGTGACCTTGTTTTGCGGCAGCCCCTGCTCCACCTGCCAGGTGCGCGTGAAATAATTCGGCGCGGCCGCCGCGGGCAGAAGCACGGAGGCGATCACTGCGAAGACCAGCGCGAACCGGCAAAGGCTTGTTATTTCGGCGGCGCTCGCCCCGTGAAATAGCGCCCACCGCATCGGCCACAGACGCCGGCACGGGTATTTCACGGGGCGAGTACGCATCGCCTGATTTTGTCCACTGCGCGTCAAACGCCGCAAGCCAATTCAACGCCCCGGCTCATTCATTTTGACGACAAGACGAAAGCGCTTGCATCAAGCACACTGAACGACACAATTGCTGCAAACAACAAATCACTATTGCCATGAATGCATTGAACAAAATCGCCACCAGCGGTCTTTTCTGCCTTGCCGCCGCGACCACCATCGCCGCCACGTCACCGTTCACCCTGCTCAACGATCCCGTTGACATCAGCGGCGATTTCCGCGCGATGGAAAATTTTTATTATCTCGCCGACAAGGTCTCTGGATTTGATCCGGCGACGCACGCCGGGAAGATTGTGTATCAGCGGGCGCAATTTTCCGTGCGCCACGCCTTCGACAACGACCTCGCCGTCGTCTCGACCGCCAAGCCGAACGAGTTCCCCGACAACCAATACGCCGCCAATCCCGAGCTGCCGTTTTCCATTGATTTTATTTCGCCCCGCGCCCTGCGCCTTCACATGACCAGCGGGCCGCAGGTGCATCCGGCGCAGCCCGAACTAATGCTCGCCGGGCCGGTGCCGACCGATGATTCCTGGAAATACGAAAAAATTTCCGGCGGCCACCGCTACACCAGCGCCGCCGGCTCGGTCACGATTCTGGAAAGTCCCTTCCACATCGAACTCCGCGACGCCGGCGGAAAATTGCTGACGGCCACCGACCACAACGGTGACAACAACACGTCGTTCACGCCAATCTTGCCGTTCGGCTACGTCCGCCGCGCGGCGGATTTTTCGCGCAGCTACAACGCGGCGTTCACGCTGTTGCCCGGCGAGAAAATCTTCGGCTGCGGTGAATCGTTCACCAGCCTCGACAAGCGCGGCCAGAAGCTGGCGCTCTGGACGGATGACGCCAATGGCATTGAAAATCAGGGCATGTATAAACCGGTGCCGTTTTTTATGAGCAGCCGCGGCTACGGCATGTTCCTGCACACGACGACGCCGATTACTCTGGATTTCGGCCATGATTTCAGCGGCGTAAATTCGATGATGGTCGGCGACGACGAACTGGATTTGTTTGTCTTTCTCGGCACGCCCAAGGAAATTCTCGACGAATACACCAAGCTCACCGGCAAGTCGCCGGTGCCGCCGCTGTGGTCGTTCGGCCTGTGGATGAGCCGCTGCACTTACAACGCCGAGAAGCAGGTGCGCGACATCGCCGGCAAGCTGCGCGAAAACAAAATTCCCTGCGACGTGCTGCACCTGGACACCGGCTGGTTTGAAACGGACTGGCAGTGCGATTACGAATTTTCCACGACGCGCTTCACCGACCCGAAGAAAATGCTCGCCGATTTGAAAAGCGACGGCTTCCGCGTTTCCTGCTGGCAACTGCCGTATTTCGTGCCGAAGAACAAATTATTCCCCGAACTCATCGCGCAAAATCTGGTCGTGCGCGATGCGAAGGGAAATCTGCCTTACGAAGACGCCGTGCTGGATTTTTCAAATCCGAAAACCGTCGAATGGTATCAAGGCAAACTCGCCAACCTGTTGAACGAAGGCGTCAGCGCCATCAAGGTGGATTTCGGCGAGGCTGCACCGGAAGACGGGATTTACGCCGACGGACGGACCGGGTTTTATGAGCACAATTTGTATCCGCTGCGTTACAACAAGGCCGTGGCGGACATCACGAAGCAGACGACCGGCGACAACCTGATCTGGGCGCGCAGCGCGTGGGCCGGCAGCCAGAGGTATCCAATTCACTGGGGCGGCGACGCCGAAAGCACGGACGACGGCATGGCGGCGGAACTGCGCGGCGGGCTTTCATTCGGCCTCTCCGGTTTTTCGTTCTGGAGCCACGACGTCGGCGGGTTCACGGCAAGTTCCGTCGCGGCAATGGACAAGGATTTGTTCGCGCGATGGCTGGCGTTCGGCATGTTGAGTTCGCACAGCCGCTGTCACGGCGAGGCGCCGAAGGAACCGTGGAGTTACGGCACAAATTTCATGGACAAGTTCCGCACCATTGACGAACTCAAATACAAGCTTATGCCTTACGTTTATGCGCAGGCTAAGGATTCGTCCGAACACGGCCTGCCGATGGTGCGCGCGTTGTTTGTGGAATTCCCCGGCGACCCCGGCTCGTGGAATGTCGAGGACGAATATCTCTACGGCTCGCAAATGCTCGTTGCGCCGCTGCTGCACAACGGCGAAACCACGCGCCAGGTTTACCTGCCGCCGGGAATGTGGATTGATTATCAGACCGGCAAGGCTTACTCCGGTGGCTGGCAGAAAATCGAAGCCGGAACAATCCCCGCCATCATCCTCGTCCGCGACGGTTCGGTGCTGCCGCACATCGCGCTGGCGCAAAGCACGGCGCAAATGGACTGGTCGAAAATCGAGCTGACCGTTTACGCGAAAGACGCGACGACGGCGAAGGGCTTGATTTTCCTGCCCGGCGAAACGGAAGCGCATGAACTCACACTGACCAAGTCCGGCGACAGTTTCAAACTGAACGCCGACCCGCTCTCCGGAAAGGTCCATTGGGAGATTCATTCGGCAAAAGGGGCCGAATAGTTGAATGGAAATCTGCCGTCGCATCGCGGCTGTGTCTGCCGTTTTGATCTGTCTTGGCCAGATTGAAGGCCGCGCGCAATCTTCCGCGCAGAATTACGTCTGGAGAAACGTTGCCATGGGCGGCGGCGGCTTCGTGGATGGAATCGTTTTTCATCCCACGGCAAAGAATTTGATGTATGCCTGCACGGATGTTGGCGGTGCATATCGTTGGGATGACCAAAAGCAGGAATGGATTCCGCTCACCGACTGGTTAAGCCCAGCGCAAGGCAATTTCACCGGCATCGAGAGCATCGCGCTTGATCCCACTGATGCCAGCCGCGTTTATTTGGCGGCGGGGACTTATATGAACAACCCGGCGGCAATCTTGCGCTCGGACGACCAGGGACGAACTTTCAAGATCACCGAAGTGCCGTTCAGGATGGGTGGCAATTCGGAGGGGCGTTCCTGCGGCGAGCGGCTTGCCGTGGATCCCAACCAGGGCGCGATTTTATTCTTCGGCTCGCGCCGCGACGGGTTGTGGAAAAGCTCCGACCACGGCGCGACGTGGGCGCGGGTGGATACGTTCACCAACATCGGCGCGGTTCAACCTGGCGCCGTTTCCACGAATTCCGCGGCGGGCCAGCGGCGCGGCGGTTTCGGCGGATTTTTTTTCGGCGGCAACCAGCCTGTCGGCATCGTCAGCATTGTCTTCGACGCGGCCAGCGGACATCGCGGCGCCGCCACGCCGGTGATTTACGCGGCGGTTTCCACTTCCGGCACAAATCTTTTTCGCAGCGATGATGCCGGTGTTACCTGGCAGGCCGTCGCCAACCAGCCTGTCGGCTTGCGGCCAAGCCACCTCATCCAATCGTCCGACGGACTCCTTTATCTGACCTATGGAAATGTTGCCGGCCCGAACTACATTACCGACGGCGCGGTTTGGAAATACAATCCCAAGGACGGTTCGTGGGCAAACATTTCACCGGAGAAACCGGCGGGAGCCGAGCGGCTGGGCTGGAGTTATGGCGCGGTTTCGGTTGATTTGAAACATCCCTCAACCGTCGTCGTGAGCACCATTGACCGGTGGGAGTTGCATGACGAAATTTTCCGCAGCACCGACGGCGGCGCGAGCTGGAAGGGAATCCTGGTGACCAACGGACTTCTGGATTATTCGATGGCGCCCTACACCAGGGAAGGCCACAAACCGCATTGGATGGGCGCCGTCACCGTCAATCCGAATAATCCCGACCAGATTATTTTCGGCACCGGCTACGGCATTTGGGCTTCCACCAACGCCACCACCGCGGATTCGGGCGGAACAGTCACCTGGGTTTTTCTCGACAAAGGTTTGGAGGAAACCGTGCCGCTGGCGTTGGCCAGCCCGCCGACCGGCGCGCATTTGATCAGCGGCGTGGGCGACATTGACGGGTTCCGCCACGACGACGTGGATGTTTCACCGCCACAAGGAACTTTTGCCGAACCGCGATTTTCCAGCACGCGGGACATCGCCTTTGCCGGAAGCAAACCTGAAATCGTCGTGCGCATCGGCAACGGTGGGCAAGGTGTTCAGTGTGTCGTTTCCAGAGATGGTGGGAAAACCTGGAAAGCGCTCGACCACAGCGCGCCCGGCGGCAGTGGCGGGACGG
>JBEKRA010000018.1:0-13804 GCA_049519195.1 Verrucomicrobiota bacterium | reverse complement strand
GTCACCGCGAACAATCCGTTGCTGACGCCGGTGGCGGAGTTGGTCAGTGGCCCGGCGACAACGCTGCCGTTGGTGAGCGCATCGCAAACCGCGAAGCGCAAATCGTAAATTCCCGTGGCCGGGCTGCCACTGGCGTTAAGCCGGCCTTGATAGCTGAAGGCCGTGCCCTGGGCGCAGGCGGTTGAGAGTTGAGAGTTGAGGATTGAGAGCGCCAGCAGGGTCAACCCGGTGACGAGGAGTTTTTGTGTGGTCTTCATAATGGTTCTTAGGTTCCTCGACGTTTATAATGGCTAAAAGGGTTGAGCGCAAGGGGAGAACTGGATGAAATGGGGGATGATTTCCGAACAAATGTTTCAACAGATATTGGCGCTGGGCGAGGCCTGGCGGGTGGCACGCGGCGGCAGCGTCAAGTTGCGCCCCAAACGGCTTCCGATTTTGAGGTAGCGATATATTTTGGAACGCCGGACACCGTCCAGGCTCGAAGGTGACTTCTAATTCAAGCTTGCCGGGACGGTGCTCGGCGCTCCGTTTGGCAAACCATACCACTACCGACTTTTCAACACTTTTTCCGCCGGGCTGGAAGCATGGCTCCACGGCAGTCAGGACGCACGCCACTTCCCGACCTCAACCCTCAACTCCTCGTCGCGCCACAGTGCAACGACGGCGGATCAATCATTCCCATTTCTCACGGATGCTGCAGCCGGAAGAACAGGTTCCCGGCCGGCGCAGCGATGGTGAGGCTCTTGTTTGTTCCATCATCCACCACCCCGGAACTGGCCGACCAGTTGGCGGGCAAAGACAGGTCGTTGTTCTGCTGCAAGCTCCAGCCCGATACGGCCTGCCAATACACCGTCACCGTGCCGCCGGACTGGCTGATGCAGAGCGTCGGCGCGCCGGCGGTCTG
This sequence comes from Verrucomicrobiota bacterium, assembly GCA_049519195.1. Classification (GTDB taxonomy): domain Bacteria; phylum Verrucomicrobiota; class Verrucomicrobiia; order Limisphaerales; family UBA11358; genus UBA11358. Next base: position 12,900 of record JBEKRA010000018.1, on the reverse strand, counting down.
CACCACGGAAATAAGGCTCCAGAAACCGCCGGTCAATGAATAATTGCCGCCGGTCATCGCGCCGCCGGCGTCATGTTGGCCAATGGTTCCGGTGACGGCATAAACCCCGCCGGTGCTGGTGCCGCCGCCACCGGCGATTTTATACCAGTCAATCGAGTAGCTTTGCGCGTGAACGGATGCCGTGATGGCGAGCCAGGAGGCTGCCACCAGAAGCGGCCATTTCCAATTGGGAATTGAAGATTGAAAACAGAAAACTGCCCGCCCGTCGTGCGCCGGTTCGGACTGCGGGCGGCAAACTTCTTTCGGATTTTTCATAAGTTTCAGTTGGTTTGAAGTTGCGGTTATTTGGTGGGTTCACGGTTTGATGACCATAACGTTATAGGCTTGTCCCACCTGCATGGCAGCTCCGTCTTCATGGTAAATCTTCCAGTGGCCGGAGTCGTAATAGACGCCAACCGGGTGACTATCGGACATGTAGTCCTGGCTCCAGTTGTGCGTGACATAGAGCAAGGCGCCCGGCTGCCCGTCGGTCTGCGGGTTGGTGATGGTCGTGACGTGGCCGGCGATGCTGCCGCTGGTGGCCTTGTGGATAAAGGCGAAGGTGTCTGTGCCGACGCCTGCGCCGGGAGCGCGCAGACTGATGGCTGACATCGTGCCATTGGCTTGCAGGTTGGTGGCCATGACGGTTCCGCTGGCTTCCAAGCTGCTTGCATAGACATAACCGTAGAAATACACATAGTTCATGAATTGCGCATTATCGTTGACCATCATCGTGCCGTTGACTTCCAGAGAGTGAGTTGGGTAGCTGATACCGGTGCCGATGCCCACGTTGCCGTTGATGGTGTCGAAGGTCAGCCCCCAGCCGGAACCACCGCGAGGGTCATTTCCATAGAACCCGATGCGAGTGTCGTCCAGCACGCCAATGAAGGCGATGTTCTCATTGTCGGCATACGGAGCGAAGTAGGTGTTCAGCCACAGACCGGCCGCGCCGCCGCCATCGCGGAGTCTCATGCGACCGGCGATGTCGAGCGGATAAGCGGGAGTGCTGGTGCCGATGCCAATATTGCCGTTGCCGTCAATCCGCATGCGTTCCGTGCCGGCGGTGCGGAATGTCATGATGTTGTTGGTGTGATAACCGATCTGGCCGGGGCCACCTTGAAAGTTGATGGCGCCATAATAATCTATAGCGGGAGAGTTGTTGTCCAATTCAAGAACCGAGCCATACTGCGAATTGGTGCTCGTAAAGCGACCCACAGCCTGGGATTTCAGCACATCCAAGGGAAAATATGGCGACGTGGTTCCGATGCCCAACTCGGAGCTTACAGACACATTCTGGTAGTCCAAGTCAATGGTCAGCACAGGGATTCCCCAGCTTATGAAGTTAAACCTGTCCCAAGTATCCTGATACTGCAGTCCCCAATCAGGGAAACTGGGCGAATGGGCAATCACCATGCGATCCGCGTTCATTGTTCCCGACGCAAACATATTGATCATCGGCGAATTGGCTCCACCGGTGGCGGCAAACGTGATGCTTTTGGTCGGATCAAGGAGGGAGATGTTGCCGCTGAAATTATCGGCTCCCGTGAAAGTCTGGTTGGCATTCAGCAATGCCACGTTGGCGGACAGGCGCGTGTCAGCCATCGTGCCGCTGGCAAGTTGCGAGGCGTTCAAACCGGTCAACCCGCCGCCGTTGCCTGTGAAACTGTTGCCGGCGTTGTTCAACGTCACTGCGCCGCCGTAGGTGCCACTCAAGCTGGCGCCTGGCAACGCACCCAACAGTTGCGCGGCGGAAACAGTCCCGCTCACATTGCTTGCCGTGGTCGCAAAAATGGCATGGGGCGCGGGCGTGAGCGGCTGGCGCGGACTAAGCCAGATCCACCCGACCCCGGGGTCGTTCGTGCTGTTATGCACCCAGATGTCCAGCCAGCGCGCGTCGCCGGTGAACACGCCGGGGCCGAAGTCCAGCACAACCGTGAACAGGCCATTGCTGACCGGCACGGCGGCGGGAGTGACGGTGACGCCCTGCTGCGTGCCGGACGCGGGGTCATTGTAAAGTTTGAACCAGAAGTCGTAATTGCCGGTGGCGGGCGCGCCGCCGTCAATGAGCCGGCCCTGGTAGGTGAACGCCGTGCCAACCGGCGCGGCGGAGAGTTGGAGGTTGAGGGTTGCGAGCATCAGCAGGGTCAACCCGGTGATGAGTAGTTTTGATGTGGTTTTCATAATGGATTATTTGTGGTTGTGATATTTAGCTTTGGGAAAGAAATGCGTCAAAAAATCGCGCAACGGAGACTCGGGAATCCGGTCGGAAATTCGCGGCCAGGCAAACCAAAGATTGCGCCAAAGAAAAGGGTCTTCGTGGCTGCTACCCGGAATTTCGCGGAAAGTGGAGAGGCTACGCTTCCGTGATCTGCCAGCAACACAACTTGTCGTTTCCGACTCATGTAGTTTCAGGAGCAATCTTCTTGAAGTGAGATTATAGACTTATCGCCAACGGGTTCAAGATAAATTACAGGAATAATATAACGGCGGACGCAACCTGTCGCAGCCAACGACACGGATGGCAGCAACGGAGCGCCGATCTCCGAATCGGCGCGTTTTAGCGATTCACAAACGCCTGGCCGGATCGGAGTCAGGCATTCCGGCGGTGGTGTCAAATTGCGCTTTGGGCGTGCGTCGTGGAAGGGAATTTGATTGCGAAGCGGCGCGCATCCCGTTACTTCATTGGCACCGTTAATGCTTTGCTTTTAGACTTATGACAAGAAAACCGCTGTCGGGCGCGGAATTGAACGAGTTGGTCGCGGGCTTGAACAAGCTCGCGCGCAACTTGTGGTGGACGTGGAACCAGGAGGCGCAGGATTTGTTTCAGGAACTGTCGCCGCGCACCTGGCAAAACCTGTTTCACAACGCCGTGGCCACCCTGCGCGAGGTGTCGGATTACGAACTGCGGGTGCATCTACAGGAGGCGGGCTTCCAGGCGCACGCACGCTCCGTGCTCCACAGTTTCGAGCTGTATCTCAACGAAAAAAACACGTGGGGACACAAGAACGCGCCGGAGTTGCATGAAAATCCGGTCGCCTATTTTTCCGCCGAGTTCGGCTTTCACGAGTCGCTGCCGATTTCGGCGGGCGGCCTCGGCATCCTGTCGGGCGACCACACGAAGTCCGCGAGCGACCTCGGCCTCGGCTTCGTCGGCGTCAGCCTGTTTTACCACGAGGGCTATTTCCAGCAGGCGATTGACACGAACAACTGGCAGACGGAGTTTTACAACCTGATTGATCCGCAGACCGTGCCGCTCGAATCGGTGCTGAACGCCGAGGGCGGACGCCTCGTTTGCAACGTCGAGGTCAACTTGGAAACCGTGGCGTTCCAGGCGTGGCGCATCAACGCCGGGCGCGTGCCGGTCTATTTGATAGACGCCAATCTGCCGGAAAACGACGAGCATTTCCGCAGCCTCACGTCGCGGGTGTATGGCGGCGACAGCACGACGCGCATCATGCAGGAAATCCTGCTGGGCGTCGGCGGCGTGCGGCTGCTGCGCGCGCTCGGCATCCAGCCCTCGGTGTTCCACATGAACGAGGGCCACGCGGCGTTTCTCACGCTGGAACTGATCCGCGAGAAGATGGCGGGCGGTCAGAATTTTCCCGACGCGCTGGCGGAAACGAAGGCGCATTGCATCTTCACCACGCACACGCCGGTGGAGGCCGGGCACGACCGTTTCTCGCCAGCCATGATGGATTACGCGCTGCAAAGTTACCGCACGCTGCTGCCCGTGCCGTGGGCGGACATCATGGGGCTGGGCCAGGTGAACCCGCAAAACGCCGGCGAACCATTTTGCATGACGGTGCTGGCATTGAAGCTGTCGCGCGCGGCCAACGCAGTGAGCGAATTGCACGGACGGGTCAGCCGCCACATGTGGCAGGCCCTTTATCCCGACGTGCCGGAGGACAAGGTTCCCATCGGCCACATCACCAACGGCATCCATTTGCTCGGCTGGATGAAAGGCTCCGTGCGGCAGTTCTGGCGCGAGAAATTGACCGGCAGCGCGATTGGCGACATGCCGGAGGACACGGCGTTCTGGAGCCTCCGCGCCGGGATTGACTGGGCCGCGACCATTCACAAACAGGAATTCTGGCAGCGCATCATGGACCCGGAATTTCTTTCGGACGAGGAGTTGTGGGCGTTGCGTTACCGCCTGCGCCGCGAACTGATTGAATTCGCCCGGCGCCGGTTGTCGCGGCAAAGCTACCAGGTCACGGCGGGCGATTACATCCGGTTCGAGCACCTGCTGAATCCCGACGCGCTGACCATCGGGTTCGCGCGCCGGTTCGCCACCTACAAACGCGCGCCGCTGATTTTCCAGCAGTTCGACAACATCGTGAAGCTCGCGCATGACAAGCGCCGGCCGGTGCAATTCATCTTTGCCGGCAAGGCGCACCCGCGCGACGACGAAGGCAAGCAGTTCATCCAGCAAATCATCCATTTGAGCAAGCACAGCGAACTGGCCGGCAATCTGGTGTTTCTCGAAAACTACGACATCCACGTCGCGCGGCAGATGGTTTCCGGCTGCGACATCTGGCTGAACAATCCGCGCCGCCCGCTCGAAGCCTCCGGCACCAGCGGCATGAAATGCGGCTGCCACGGCTGCTTGAACTTGAGCATCCTCGACGGCTGGTGGCGCGAAGGCTACAACGGCGAAAACGGCTTCGCCATCGGCAAGGATTCGCACCCGGCCAGCGTGGAGGAACAGGACCGCGTGGACAGCGCCAACCTTTATCAGGTGCTCACCGAGCAGATCGTGCCGATGTTTTTCAACCGCGACGTGAACGGCATTCCGCGCCAATGGCTCCAGCGCATCCGCCACGCCATGGTCACGCTGGTGCCGCAATTCACCACCGACCGCATGGTCAAGGAATACACGCGGAATTATTATCTGGCGAAGTAAGTCGAAGCGCGGGAAACACCCGCGCTTCCCGCGTTTCAAAAAGTTGACGCCGCCAAATTTCCGGCGCACACTTCTCGCGTTACAGGCCATGCATCCTCTGGAAATTTATTTGGAAGAACTCGGCGCGCACCGTGGCGTGGCCACGAAGGAAACATCCGGTTATGGTGCGCTGGCCAATCTTCTCAATGCCGCCGGTCACGCGCTTAAACCCAAGGTCCGTTGCATCATCCATCCGAAAAACAGCGGCGCGGGTTTGCCGGATGGCGGATTGTTCACGCCCGACCAGTTGAAAAACCGGAGCGAGGAAGAATCATTCATTGACCAGAAACCCTCCCGTGGTGTCATCGAGGTCAAATCCACCCGCGATGAAATCGCCGACATCGTCGGATCGGAACAGGTCAAAGAATATCTCAAACACTACGGACTGGTCTTGCTGACAAACTACCGCAGTTTTTTGCTCCTGAAACGCGGCGACAACGGCAAACCCGTCCGGCTCGAATCCTTCCAGCTCGCGCCGGACGAAAAAACTTTCTGGAAAGTTGCCGCGCAACCGCGCAAAGCTGCTGGTGAACTCGGCGAACGTTTCATCGAATACCTGAAGCGCGTGATGCTGCACAATGTGCCGTTGAATAATCCCAAAGACGTGGCGTTTTTCCTCGCCTCGTATGCGCGCGATGCCCGCGTGCGTGTGGAGGCCGCAAAAGATTTGCCGCAACTCGCCGCCGTCCGCACCGCGTTGGAAGAAGCGCTTGGCATGAAATTTGAGGCGGAGAAAGGCGAACACTTCTTCCGCTCCACGCTGGTGCAGACGCTTTTCTACGGCGTGTTTTCCGCGTGGGTTCTCTGGCACAAACAGCAGAGCAGTGGCACAGGCGTCTCGCCTGTGAGTTTCAAACCCGATGACTCTGATGGCTGCAAATCGAAACTCACAGGCAAGATGCCTGTGCCACTATTCGACTGGCGCTCCGCCGCGTGGACGCTCCATGTTCCGATGATCAAGGCGTTGTTTGAGCAGGTGGCCACGCCGACCAAACTTGGCCCGCTCGGTCTCGTGGAAGTGCTGGACTGGACCGCCGCCGCGCTCAATCGCGTCATCCGCCAGGAATTCTTCGCGCGATTTGTTGAAGACCACGCCGTGCAGTATTTTTACGAACCATTCCTGGAGGCGTTTGACCCCGAACTGCGCAAGCAACTGGGCGTGTGGTATACGCCGCCGCAGATTGTGCAATATCAGGTCGCCCGCGTGGACGCCGCGCTGCGCGAGGAACTGGACATTCCCGACGGCCTCGCCGACCCGCGCGTGCTTGTGCTCGACCCCTGCTGCGGCACCGGCGCTTATCTCGTCGAGGTGCTGCGAATCATTGCGCAAACACTCAAAAACGAAAAAGGTGAAGGCGCGCTGGCGGAACTCACGATCAAGGAAGCTGCGCAAAAAAGAATTTTCGGCTTTGAACTTCTACCCGCGCCGTTTGTCGTGGCGCATTTGCAAATGGGTTTGCTCCTGCAAAATCTCGCCGTGCCGCTGGATGATTCCAAAAACGAACGCGCCGCGATTTATCTGACCAACGCGCTCACCGGCTGGGAACCGCCATCGGAAGAAGCGAAGAAACAACTTACATTTGCCATTCCCGAATTCCGGCAGGAAAAGGAGGCGGCGGACGGCATCAAGCAGGAAAAGAAGATTATCGTCATCCTCGGCAATCCGCCTTACAACGGCTACGCGGGTTTGGCCGTGGAAGGAGAACGCGATTTGAGCAATGCCTACCGCACCACCAAGCGCGCCCCCGCGCCGCAAGGTCAGGGCTTGAATGATTTGTATATCCGGTTCTTCCGCATGGCCGAGCGGCGCATTGTGGAAAAGTCCGGCGTGGGCATCATCAGTTTCATCTCCAATTATTCGTGGCTGGATGGTTTGTCGTTCACCGGAATGCGCGAGAAGTATTTGGAGGTGTTTGATTCGATCACCGTAGATTGTTTGAACGGCGACAAGTTCAAGACCGGCAAGCTCACGCCCGCAGGCGAACCCGACCCCAGCGTGTTCTCCACCGAATCCAACCGCGAAGGCATTCAAGTCGGAACGGCGATTGCCACGTTGATTCGTAGGAGCCGACGTGAGGAGGCTCAAACTTCCAAAAAGAAAAGTAAGAGTCTCCTCACGTCGTCTCCTACGGGAGAAATTCAATTTCGCCATTTGTGGGGCAAGGACAAGCGCGCGGAATTGCTGGCCACGCTCAACGAACCGCTGAAGATAATTTACACGCGACTGAAACCGCCGCTGGAAGTCGGCCTGCCGTTCCTGCCAATGCAGACGGAAGCCGGCTATTTCAAATGGCCGCAACTTACACAACTGTTTCCCGTTTCTTTTCCAGGAATTCAAACTGGACGAGATGATTTTCTGGTGAGTATCGAAAAGGAGGCGCTCATCGGACGGCTGGAAAAATATTTTGATCCTGAAACCAGTAACGAGGAAATGAAACAGATCGCGCCGGAGGTGATGGAAAACTCCGCCCGGTTCAAAGCCGAGTTCGTCCGTGACGAGCTTCGCAAGCGCGGTTTCCTGAAAAGGAATGTCGTGCGCTATCACTATCGTCCGTTTGATGTTCGCTGGCTTTATTGGGAGCCGGAAACAAAACTGCTCGACGAAAAGCGGACGGAGTATTTTCAGCAAGTGTTTGAAGGTAATGTCTGGCTTGCCGCCGTGCAGCAGAATCGAAAAGATTTTGATCCACCTGTATCCATCGTTGGTTATTGCTGCCGTCATATCGTTGAGCGGGGTGCAAATTTGTTCCCGCTTTTGTTGCGTGAGAATGTTGATTTGTCCGTGTCCGCCTTGCGCGAGACGCCAGACTTGTTTTCTCCACACAGCGACGGCGGCGGTGGCAAATCAAAGACCACGAGCAAACCCAATCTATCCGACGCGGCGGCGGCTTACTCTGCGGGTTTGCGCGTCAAGCCTGACACCTTGTTTTACCACACACTCGCCGTGCTCCATGCACCGGCATATCGCACGGAAAATTCCGGCGCATTGCGGCAGGACTGGCCGCGCGTGCCGTTGCCCAAGTCTCGCGAGGCATTGCTCGCGTCGGCAGAATTGGGCAAGCAAGTTGCGGCTTTGTTCGACACAGAAACACCATTGACCGGCGTTGCGAATGGGAACGTGCGCCCGGAATTGAAAACCATTGCCGTGTTGTCCTCGACGAAAAATCTTTCCCTCACCGCCGGCTGGGGTCACGCGGGGCAGAACGGCGTGACGATGCCCGGCAAAGGCAAACTCGAAACGCGCGGCCCCACGGCGGACGAGGCGGCGGCGTTCAGCGTAGGACAGGCGTCGCGCCTGTCTCCATCTAAATCCGATAAGTCAGAGACAGGCGCGACGCCTGTCCTACAACTATTCGGCCCGGCCACCCACGACATTTTCCTGAACGAAGCCGCCTGCTGGCGCAACGTGCCGGGAAAAGTCTGGGACTACACCATCGGCGGTTATCAGGTCATCAAGAAGTGGCTGTCGTATCGCGAGCATGATTTGCTCGGTCGTCCACTCACACCGGATGAGGCGCGTGAGGTCACGCACATGGCCCGGCGCATTGCCGCCTTGATTCTGCTCCAACCGGAATTGGACAAGAATTATCAGGCCGTGAAAGCAGCCACGTTTGATTTATGACCCGCGCCGAAATGCTGGCCGAAGTCACGCGCCGCCGGACGGCAGCGCGGCGGCTGCGGGCGTCCGCCGGTGTGGAGTGGGCTGCCGCCAAAGCGCGTTTCGAGCAGGAACTTTTGGGCGCAACATGAATCTCTCTTCGTCATTTGCCAGCGCCGTCAGGCGCGACATCTTTATAGAACTCCGGCAAAATAAAATCCCAGCCCCGTCAGGGGCGGCATATTCGGTGGGGCGAGGCTGCCGACGAGCCGGCTCGCGAGGACGCTCGCCCCACCTGATGCCGCTCCGACGGAGCTTGAACCGATTGTTGAAACAGTTCTACAAATATGCCGCACCTGCGGTGCTGGCCGGCCTGGCGGGTGGCGCGTTGCTGCTGGCCCCGGCCGAATGTCCGGCGGCGGTGGATGCCACCACGCTGCATAAACAGGTTCTCGTTGGTTATCAGGGCTGGTTTCGCGCGGCGGGCGACGGCGACACCCGCTGGGACCATTGGAACCGCGACTGGTTCGCACCGCCCCGGACGAACCGACTGGACTGGCTCACGTTCGACATGTGGCCGGACACGAGCGATTATCCCGACAAATATCCCGTGGCCGGTTTCACCGGTCCGGGCGGCGCACCGGCGTATTTGTTCAGCTCGCAGGACCGGAGCACGGTGGATTTGCATTTCGACTGGATGCGGGACTACGGCATTGACGGCGCGGTGGTGCAGCGGTTTGTCTCCCAGACACCGCCGGACAACGTCCAATGCTGGAAGACCAACGTGCTGCGGCACGTGCGCGCCGCCGCCAACCGCACGGGCCGCGTGTTCATGATCGAATACGACATGAGCGGCGCGAACACGAACACGCTCTTCGGCCAGTTGACCAACGACTGGACTCATCTCGTGGACCAGCAGCACCTCACGCAGGACCCGAGCTATCTGCACCACAACGGCAAACCGGCACTGATGATTTTTGGCTTTTATCCCGAACGCTTTGCCGGCACGGCGCTGCCCCGGCAAATCATCGCCTGGTTCAAAACCAATGGGACGCAGAGCGTGACGCTCATTGGCAGCGGCTGGTGGGATTGGCGTGTCGGCGCGTCCGGCGACTGGGCGAAGGTGTATCGCAGCTTCGATGGCTATTGCCCCTGGAACACGGGGAATTATTATCACGCCGGCACGAACAAATTTGCCAGCACCGCTTATTGGGCGCAGGACCTGGCGGAGGCGACGAACGCGGGGATGTTTTATCTGCCGCAGGTCTATCCCGGATTCAGTTGGGATAACCTCCAGCGCCTGCCGCCGGGCGCTTCCAACATCCCGCGGCTCGGCGGCGATTTTCTCTGGCGGCAATTCAACGCGGTGGCCGATCTCGGCGTGGACATGTGCTACGTGGGCATGTTCGATGAAGTGGATGAAGGCACGGCCATTTTCAAGGTCAGCAACACACCGCCGGGGCCGGGCCATTTTGTGACCTATGAAGGACTGCCGGCGGACTGGTATCTGCGCCTCACTGGCGAAGGCGCAAAAGTCATCCGCGGCGAACGCCCGAACCGCCGGAGCATTCCGATTTCACCGTAAAGGGGTCGAGCGGAGAAAATATCCCCGATGAACGCTTTGGAAACCTTGCGCGACTGGACTTGTTTTGATGCCGACAGGGGCAAGGATTTGGCGAAAGAAGTGCGCGAGTATTTCATCCCCGACTTTGGGTGCACCTTAACACTGTTCTTAACTCCGGGGTTGAACGGTGTTCCGGCGTCAGCCGGAAGCGTAGTGGCACAGGCATCTTGCCTGTGAGTTCCGTCAGCTTGGCCAGGGCAGGCAGAAACACACAGGCAAGATGCCTGTGCCACTGCCAAAGCTGCCCGCCATCCAAGAACAGTGTCAAGATGCACCCCCCGATTTTTCCAACTGGAAAGTCCTTGCGGACGGCCAGTCTTTGCAGACGGCCACCAAGCCGCCTTTGAATCCGCCTTCGCACGATTGAAAAAAGATTTGGAGGCTGAAAATCCAAGGAGGTCATGAGGCTTAAATTCCAGGAAAATGGACTTTTAAGAATAAAATGAGCCTTCTCACGTCGGCTCCCACAATTTTCCAGATGGGGAATTTCCGGCATCATCAGTAGGGCGGCTTTCGTTCCGCAAGCACCCCCTGCTCCGCGGCGATGATGCACTCGCGCATCGCCGTGGCATCCGGCGCCGCGCGAAGCTGCGAAAGCATTTCCGTCTTTTGCGCCATCAGGCAGATCCGGGACAGCGTGTGCAGATGCATCCGGTCATCCTGGCAGCACAGCAGAAAAATCAAATCCGTCGGCTTTCCATCCGGCGAGCCGAAATGGATTTCCTGGACGGGCCGCCCCACCACCACGAACGAAGATGCAAAAATGTAAGGCTGGTGAAAACGCGGATGCGGAATCGCCAGTCCGCCGGGCAGGGCCGTTGAACAAAGCTCCTCGCGCGCCTCAAGGCTCTCCAGCAATTCCTTCGGATCGGCGAGTTGTCCGGTCTTTTCCGCCAGTGCCACCAGGTCGCGCAACACCGAACTTTTTGTCTTCGAGGTCATCGCCGAATTGACGGCGCCCCGGCGAAGCATTTCGGACAGGATGGCTTCATGCGGCAGAAATTCCCGCGTCCCGCGCGTGGACTTCCCGTGATACTCCGCCAAACGCTGTTTGTTCAGGCCGAGAATGTGCTGTGACGCCCACGCGTCAATGTCGCGTTTGCGGAAGACGACGCGGTCGCCGCGTTTTTCAAATGGAATCTCCCGGTCCTTGACCCGTTGCTCGACATCGGCGTTCGTCAGGTGCAAATACCTGGCGGCTTCTTCAAGATTGAGCAATTGATATGGCATGAGTCACCCGCGTCAATAGGATTGCGTTTTCATGTGCCTATGAATGCCTGATATAATATCCCCCGTGTCAATGGCCATGCCATCGAAAAAAAGTCTTTTACCACGGATGGACACAGATGGACACGGATTTTAACACCGATTTATATCCGCGAATTGCGCTGATTTTCGCGAATGAAAACCAACTGGCGGAAATTCGCGGAAATTCGCGAAATTAGCGGATTCATTTCTCATCCGTTAGGTTTATCCGTGTCCATCCATGGTTGAATTGAATCGTTCAGGCAGGGCATTCCATTCTTGCGCTTTGGCGTTCGGGTCGTAACCTTTCCGCGCCGATTTTATGAATTACAAAATTTCTCAACGCGCCGCGTCGCTCTCACCCTCGCTCACCCTCGCCATTGACGCCAAGGCCAAGGCCATGAAGGCCGCGGGCGAGGACGTCGTCGGGTTCGGCGCGGGCGAACCGGATTTCGACACGCCGCAGCACATCAAGGACGCCGCCGCCAGGGCGCTCGCCGCCGGTTTCACCAAATACACGCCCAGCAGCGGCATCCCCGAATTGCGCCAGGCCATCGCCGACAAGTTCAAGCGCGAGAACGGCCTCACCTACAAGCCGTCGCAAACCATCGTCTCGTGCGGCGGCAAACATTCCTGCTTCAACGTCATCCTCGCGACCTGCGAACCCGGCGATGAAGTGCTGATTCCCGCGCCGTATTGGTTGAGCTACCCGGAAATGGTCAAACTCGCCGGCGCGAAAACGGTCATCCTGCCGACGAGCGACAAAACGGAATTCAAGGTCACGCCCGAACAATTGCGCAAGGCCATCACGCCAAACACGCGCCTCTTCGTTCTCAATTCGCCGAGCAACCCCACCGGCAGCGTTTATACGCCGGAAGAAACCAAGGCGCTCGGCGACATTTGCGTGGAGAAAAACATCCTCATCATGAGCGATGAAATTTACGAGCATCTGCTTTACGATGGCGCGAAGCACAGGAGCGTCGCCAGCTTTTCTCCCGCGCATCAGGAACACACCATCATCGTCCACGGCTTCGCGAAGGCGTATTCGATGACTGGCTGGCGGCTGGGTTTTCTCGCCGCGCCGGAGCCGATTGCCAGGGCCATTGACGCCGTTCAAAGCCACAGCACGAGCAACCCGACTTCGTTCGCGCAAAAAGGCGGCGTCGCCGCGCTCACCGGCCCGCAGGACCATCTGCCCGTCTGGCTCGCGGAATACGACAAGCGCCGCCGCTACGCGCACACGAAATTGAATTCCATGCCGGGCATTTCCTGCGTGAACGCCAAGGGCGCGTTTTACCTGTTCCCGAACATTTCCAAGACCGGCCTTAAGTCCACCGACTTCTGCGCGAAGCTGCTCGAAGCGGAGAAGGTCGCCGCCGTGCCCGGCATCGCGTTCGGCGCGGACGACTATCTCCGCATCAGCTACGCCACCAGCATGGCGAACATCGAAAA
>JBEKRA010000017.1:0-13957 GCA_049519195.1 Verrucomicrobiota bacterium | reverse complement strand
GCGCAATTCGTCGTCGTCCACGAGTTTGCCCGCGCCTTCCATCGCCGAGAGCAGTGTCGCTTCCGAATATCGCGCCGGCGGCTTGGTCACGTTGTCTTTCACTTCAATCGCGCTGGTCTTGACCGTTTCATCCGGCTTCACCGGAGCGAGGCTCGGCGTTTCGTCGGAATCCGATTCCTTGCCGTAAACAGCAAGCCAGCCGGGCGAAACCAAAACCTTGCCCGCGCTCTTGAACGGCTCGCCTTCGACTCGCGTAATGCGGTTCGTCTCCAGAAATTCCGCCGCCGGGTAGAAGATGGCGAGGAACCGCTTTGTCACCATGTCGTAAAGTTTCTGCTCCGGCTCGGACAAATGTCCTGGCGCGAGCGAAGTCGGGATGATGGCAAAGTGATCAGAAATTTTCGCGTTGTTGAAGATGCGCTTGTTCGGATGCACCCAGCCGCTCTTCAAAATTGTCGCCGCGAACGCCGCGTAGTGTGTCCCTTCGAGCATCCCCAGCGTGGTTTTGACCGTGCCGATGTAATCCTCCGGCAACGCGCGTGAATCCGTTCGCGGATACGTCAGCACTTTGTGCCGCTCGTAAAGCGCCTGCGCCAAACCGAGCGTGTTCTTTGCGGAGAAACCGAAGCGCGAGTTCGCGTCGCGCTGCAAGCTCGTCAAATCGTAAAGCAGCGGCGACATCGAGGTCGTCGGCTTGCTTTCCTCGGTAACGATGCCCGGCTTGCCGAGACATTTGGCGCGAATGGCCTCCGCCTTTTCCTTTTCCCAGACGCGCTCCGGCTTGAGCTGCTCGTCATCCGACCGCGAGAATTTCTCATCAAACCAGCGGCCGATGTAATTGCCCGCCGCCGCGTCGAAAGTGCCGATGACCTCCCAGAAATCGCGCGGCTTGAACGCGCGAATCTTCGCCTCGCGCTCGACCACAATCGCCAGCGTCGGCGTCTGCACGCGCCCGACCGTCGTCTTGAAAAATCCGCCGAGCTTGGAATTAAACGCCGTCATCGCCCGCGTGCCGTTGATGCCGACGAGCCAGTCGGCTTCCGACCTGCTGATCGCGGCGTCGGAGAGCGGCTGCATGGATTCGTCGCTGCGCAATTGCGCGAAGCCATCGCGGATGGACGCCGGCGTCATGGATTGCAGCCAGAGCCGCTTGATGGGCTGTTTCGCATTCGCGTGACGGACGATGTTGCGGAAGATCAACTCCCCTTCCCGCCCGGCGTCGCAGGCGTTAATGAGTTCGGTCACGTCGTCGCGCTTGATGAGTTTTTTGAGGACGCGCAGGCGGCCCTCGTTTCGCTCAATCGGTTCGAGATCGAAATGCGGCGGGATGACCGGCAGGTTATTAAAAGCCCATTTGCCCTTGGCGGCTTCGACGCCCGGCGGCGGCACGATGGTCAGCAAATGGCCGACGGCCGACGAGATGACGAACTGGTCGTTCTCGAAATAATCCTGATGCTTCTGAAACTTGCCGAGCGCCTTCGAGATGTCGTTGGCGACGGACGGTTTCTCCGCAATGATGAGTGCCTTGCCCATGACGCGGCAGATTCTTAAGCCGCGAACCGTGTCGAGCGCAACACATTTTTTAATTTGATTTCACCACGGCTTGCCGCGCCGAAGCCCGGCGAAGGCGGGATGGACACGGATGCATGGCGTAAATTCCGCCAGTTCACACGAATTCCGGGCCGGGATTGGATTCGCGGCAATTCGCGAAATTCCCAGCCGGAATGATGCAGTTGAGAAGCTGAACAGCAAGTCGTGTAGCTGCGACGCCCCCGTCGCGGAGCGTGCCGGCGACGCCTCGTCGCCGGAACCGCAGCGCGAACCAAACGGCATGGCCTGTTTTTCACGCGACAATGGCGTCGCGCCAACTTTCTGCGACAAGGCGTCGCAGCTACACGCGGCGGCAACTGCATCGTTCCGGCTCGGAACAAATTATTGTTTCGGCACCGGAAATTTCTGCTGCATGGCGGAAATGATTTGCGGCCAGCCAGCGCAGTTTACGGTTTTTGTTCCGGCCGCAATTCCCGATGCATAAGCCGCCGCCGGCGAAGTTCCCTGCACAACGTAAGCTTGATTGCCTAGAAAAACGTAACTTGTGCCGGGCAAAGCCAACTCCACAAAGCTTCCGTAGTTGGCATACGATGCAAGCTGGCCTGGCGCGCCAAGCGCGGTCACGGCGTTTACTCCTGGAACCGCCGCCGGATACGTCGGCGTGTTGACTGGCGTATTACCCGCAGAGGCAAAAAATATGATTCCTTGCGCGATGTATTGCTGTAGGGCACTGTCAAAAATTGGGCTGTCGGTTGTGCCACCCGCACTGATGTTGATGACCCTTGCGCCATTGGTAACCGCCACTACCACCCCTAGAAACAGGTCATAAGTTGTCGTGGTATCGCCTGATGCATAAACGTTCACCGGCAGAATGCGGGCGGAAGTATGTCCGCCAGAAGATTGTGCCAGCGCATCCGCAATCGTGCCGGCCATGGCGGAACCGTGCGTGATGGTTCCCGTGACGGGCGCAACATCACCTACAACGGAAATCGGTTTCATCAAAAATTGGTCTAGTCCGTTGCCGAGCGTCTGCACTTGCGTGTCAATAAGACCAATAATTGGATTGCACGGATCGCCATCAGTCGGCGCATCGAACGTCAGCTTCGGCGGGCCAACCGGAGAACTGGCAACGGCCTGCGGCGCTGGCGGCGGATCGAAAATGTAATTGTAATCCACGGCGGCGACATCGCTGTTGCCCTGAAGTTTGCCGAGGGCGGCATCGGTCGCGGCGGCGTCGGGAAACCCTAGCCGGTAAATGCCCAGCTTGTCCAGGCGCGCGAGGATTTTGGCTCCGATCAGTTTCGCCAGCGCGTCAATGTCCGCGCCCGGCTTGAGTTTGACGATCAATTCATTCGGAACATGTTGCTGCTTCTTCACCACCTGCTTCACCGGCCACACGGGCTGTGTGGCGTTTTCCTTCTGCGTGGTGAAAACATAAAGCAAGTCCGGCCCGTTGGTCTGCGGCAGGAACGCAAAGTTCAAATTGCCCAGCAGCATCCGCAAAGCATCGTCCGGAGGCAAATCCTTGAACTTGGTGGACGCGACGCGCGCCGTGCCAGGCTCCACAAAGATGTGCCAGCCGGTCTGATGGGCGATGTCTTCGAGCAGCGGCCAGAGCGCCTCGCCGTGAATATCGGCATCCACATGGCCGGCGGCCTTGTGCCAGACGAGCGAATTTGAATTCGTCTCCGCCGCGCGCGTGTTCAAGCCGCAGGCAAGCAGCAGGCAAAACAAAATGACGAATGACGAATGACGAATTGCGGTGTGGACATCGAAATGCCATTCATCATTCGTCATTTGACATTGTTTCGTCATTACGGTTTAGAAATTAGTCATTTAGAAACCTCTGCAAAAACACTGGATTGGAACGGAGCGCGGAGCATTGCTCCGCGTGATTTGCCAGCCTTTCGCGCGGAGCAATGCTCCGCGCTCCGCAGGCAGACTGGTTTTGCAGAGGTTTCATTTCTTCAACACGGCCTTCACCCACGCCTGGTTGTCGAGATACCATCGGACCGTCTCGCGGATGCCGTCCTCGAACTTGTGCGCGGGCGTCCAGCCAAGCTCGCGCTGAATCTTCGTGGCGTCAATGGCGTAACGCCGGTCGTGGCCAAGCCGGTCCGTGACAAATGAAATCAGTTTCCGCGAATTGCCGCCAAGTTGCGGCGCGAACTCGTCAATGATGTCGCAAATCAATTCCACGATGCGGAGGTTGGCCCATTCGTTGTGGCCGCCTATGTTGTAAGTCTCGGAAATTTTTCCGCGCGTCAGAACCGTCCAGAGCGCCTCGGCATGGTCGCGCACGTAAAGCCAGTCGCGCACGTTCATGCCGTCGCCGTAAACCGGGACCGGCTTGCGCGCGAGGATGCTTTGAATGACGACAGGAATCAGTTTTTCGGGAAATTGAAACGGTCCGTAATTGTTCGAGCAATTCGTGATGACCGTTGGCAATCCGTAAGTGTGATGATAGGCACGGACCAGAAAATCGCTCGACGCCTTGCTCGCGGAATACGGCGAGTTTGGCGCGTAAGGCGTCGTCTCGGTGAACAAACCCGTCGCACCAAGCGAACCATAGACTTCATCGGTCGAGACGTGGTGGAACCTAAATTCGGTTTTCCGCTTTTCGCTTTCCGCTTTCCGCTTTTCCCAGTTATTGCGGCACGCCTCCAACAAGTTGAACGTCCCGACGACATTCGTCTGGATGAAATCGCCAGGCCCGGTGATGGAACGGTCCACGTGCGATTCCGCCGCGAGGTGCATGACGTGCGTGATGGCGTGTTTCTCCACGACGCACAGCACGGCGGCCTTGTCGCGCAAATCCACCTTTTCAAACACGTATTTTGGATGGCCCACGACATTCTCCAGATTTTCCAAACGCCCGGCGTAGGTGAGGCAATCCAAGTTGACCAACCGCGCGACTTCCGGCCGGTCAATGACGTGATGGATGAGATTGGAGCCGATGAATCCGGCGCCGCCGGTGATGAGCAGTTTCATGGTTTGTCCAGGACTTGCCGCAGGCTGAACTCCCAATCAGGGAGCCGCAACCCGAAAGTTATTTGCAATTTGCCGCAGTTCAAAACCGAATTCGCGGGCCGCTTTGCGGGGAGCGGATAGTCTGCCGTTGAAATTTTTTCCACCGCCCGGCATTTCCGTTCCACCTCCGGCATCAATTCGATGATGCGCGAAGCAAACTCATGCCAGCTCGTGTGGCCGCCGGCGGCAAGATGATATTCGCCGTTGAAAGCGGACCGATCCGCATTGGCCAAAACCTGCTTGAGCGCCAGCGTGGTGGTTTCGGCGATCATCCGTGACCACGTTGGGCAGCCGCACTGGTCGCCCACAACCCGCAGTTTTTCGCGCTCGCGCGCCAGGCGCTGCATCGTGAGCATGAAATTATGGCCGCGTGCGCCATAAACCCAGCACAGCCGGAAAATCAAATGATCCGCGCCGGAAGCCTTCACCGATTGGTCGCCTTCCAGTTTCGACCGCCCGTAAGCGCCCAACGGATTCGGCGCATCGGTCTCGGCGTAAGGCGACGTCTTTGTCCCGTCGAAAATATAATCCGTCGAGTAATGCACCATCAGAACGCCAAGCTTCTTCGTTTCCTCGGCCAAAACTCCCGGCGCGACCGCGTTAATCTGCCGGCACAGCTCTGTTTCCTTTTCGGCCTTGTCCACTGCCGTGTAAGCCGCGGCGTTCACCACTACATCCGGGCGCGATCCGGCCACAAGTTGCCGCATTGCCGGCGCGTCGGTAAAATTGATTTCGGGATAATCCACCGCCACCACCTCCGCCAGCGGCGCGAGTGTGCGGCGCAATTCCCAACCGACCTGTCCGTTTTTTCCGAGCAGCAAAATCTTCATGGGGGCAAGCCTATCATGCAAACAGACGCTCACGCGGTATGTCCTTCAACCGTGGCGCGCTGGCGTCCTTCTCCGAAAGCTGCGGATGCTCCACCGGCCATTGGATGCCGATGTCGGGATCGTTCCAAGCCACCGCATGCTCGTGCTGCGGAGTGTAAAACTCCGTGCATTTGTAGGCAAACAAGGCAGTCTCGCTCAACACCGCGAATCCATGGGCGAAACCCGGCGGGATGAAAAATTGCCGCTTGTTCTCGGCGGAGAGATGCAGTCCGTGCCACCGGCCAAAAGTGGGCGAACTGCGCCGGATGTCCACAGCCACGTCAAACACCTCGCCTTGCAGCACAAAGACCAGCTTGCCCTGGGCCGTTGGATTTTGGAAATGCAGCCCGCGCACAGTTCCGCGCCGCGAGAGCGACACATTGTCCTGCACATAATTGCAGTCCAGTCCGGCTTCGCGATGACGCTTCTGATTCCACAACTCCATGAAAAAGCCCCGCGTGTCCCCGAACACTTTCGGTTCGATGACCAGCAATCCCGGAATGTCACAAGTGATGATGTTCATGATTCAAGCTCTGATTGCGGCCAGCCGCCGGGCCTCCGCGATGACTTCGTTATCCAGATAAGCGCGGTATTCGCAGTTGGGCATCGTTGCGACAATTTTTTCAAGCTGCGCCAGCGTGACGAAACCCTGCCGGAACGCCGCCTCCTCCGGGCAACCGATCTTGATGCCCGCTCGTTTTTCGATGGTCTGCACGTAGGCGCTTGCGTCGTGGAGGCTGCTGCTCGTGCCGGCGTCCAGCCACGCAAAACCGCGACCCAGCCGTTGCACGCGCAACGCGCCCCGCCGCAGATACGCCACGTTCACGTCCGTGATTTCCAGCTCGCCGCGCGCCGACGGCTTCTGGTTTTTCACGATGCCGAGGATTTCGCCGTCGTAAATGTAAAGACCCGGCACGGCGTAATTGCTCCGGGCCTGCTTCGGTTTCTCCTCGATGGAAATCGCCTTGCCGTTCGCGTCAAATTCCACCACGCCGTAACGTTCCGGGTCGTTGACGTGATAACCGAAAATCGTCGCGCCCGACTTGAACTCCGCGAACGCGCGGCTGAACACGTCGCCACCGTAGAAAATATTGTCGCCCAGAATCAGCGCCACGCTGCCCTGGCCGATGAACGACTCCGCGATGAGGAACGCCTGCGCGATGCCAGCCGGCTTGGGCTGCTCGCGATAATCAATCGTCACGCCAAAGCGGCTGCCGTCGCCGAGCAACTGCCGGAAGCGCGGCAAATCTTGCGGCGTGGAGATGAGGCACAACTCGTGGATGCCGCCCTCGATGAGCGTCGTGAGCGGATAATACACCATCGGCTTGTCATAGACCGGCTGGAGCTGTTTGCTCGCGACCAGTGTGAGCGGGTATAACCGAGACCCGGCGCCGCCGGCAAGAATGATGCCTTTCATTACAAAAATGTAATCGTTCCGCGCGAAAATGGAAATGCGAAACTCAACCCGACCAAGAAATTCGTTTGCAATTAAACCGCCAAACTGCATCATATGCCTGCTAATGCGCCGCATAAATGCCAACATGAGTTTTGATCCCTGAAAAATCCAGTGATCAGGCGCATCTCCATTCCACGCTGTCCGGGCAGCTTGTTTCCGTCACTGATGGCGGCGGCGTGCTTGTTGTTTTTCGCAGGACAGGCGCACGGTCAGGAGGCGCTGCGTATGTCGCTGGCCGGTGATCTGGCGGCGCAAAGCCAGCGGCAGGCGGAAAACACCATCGGCTATTACAATCTGCTCTGGGGACCGGTCGCCTGGCGCTTTTCCTCGGGGTTGGAATTGGATTACAATGACAATGTCCGCCTGCAGTCACAGAACCAGGAAGGTGATTTTATTGTTCGTCCCAATCTGAACACCAAGATGCACTGGCCGGTGACGCAAAAGAACAGTTTGGATGTTGTTCTGGGCGCGGGTTATTCCCTCTACGCGAGTCATTCCGAATTGAACAGGTTTTATGTGAATCCGGGTTCGGGGCTTTCCTTCAACATTTACGCCGGCGACTGCGTGATCAACCTGCATGACCGGATTTCCATCACGGAGAATGCCTATCAGAATCCAACTGCGAACGGCAATGTAAACTATGAACAATTGGAAAACACGGCCGGCACGAGCGCGCTCGGGGACTTGAACAAGCTGATGGCGCAGCTTGGCTATGACCACGGCAACAACATTTCGCTGGGCTCCAGCCAGCAGTTCCCAGACACCACGTCGGAAAACTGGTCTCTTTACGCCGGCGTGCATTTTCTTCCTGAAATCACCGCGGGCGTTGAAGGCGGGTTTGGTCTGATCAGTTACGACCAGAATCAGTCCACGGCCATCCAGCCGGATGCCATGCAGTGGAACGCCGGGATGTTTTGCAAGGCGCAAATCAGCAAACACATCAGCGGACGGCTTGACGCGGGCTACACCGTTTATACGACGTCAACCACGGGTGCGTTCACCAGATCGAGCAGCATGGGCAGCATGTATTTTCAATTTTCCGTTTCCCACCAGGTCAACCGGTTCCTCAATTACTCGCTGTCCGCCGGCCGGAGCACGGAATCCACCTCTTATGGACAACCCGTTGATCAATACTTCGTGCGCCTGCAGCCGAGCTGTAACATTTTCAGAAAGTATCAATTGAGCACGCCGTTCTGGTGGAAAAAGGGAACCCAGCTTTACGCCCGGGGCGGCGCGACGGGGACGGATTACAACCAGTATGGGGCCGGCATCAACATCAGCCACGCCATAACCCAAAAGCTCTCCGGCAGTCTGGCCTATCAGCTCATCCGTGAAAGTTCCGGCCAGTCAAGCCTGAATTACACGGTCAACATTGTGAGCTTGAATTTTTCGTATCAATTCTGAATACTCACCGCGTCATGCGAAGGTTTATTTCAATGCTCGTGGTTTGCGCGGCGTTCACCGCCGCGGCACAGGTGGCAACATCGCCACTCCAACTGCCGTCCCACCAACCCGCCATTTCCGGTTCCGCCGGCGCCACCGCTGCCGCGCCGGCCGTTCCGAATGCCGCCAGCAGCCGGGCGACCGCGCCGGGGATGCTCAACGGTTATGTGCAGGATGACACTTACAAGCTGCGGGTTGGCGACACCGTGAGTTTCCAAATTTTGGAGGATCAGGTTTGGGATCCCCAAAACGCGCCAAAATTTCTCGTCGTGCAGGATTCGGGCGAAATTGAAGTGCTTTACATCGGCCGGGTGATGGCGGTCGGCAAAACGTGCAAAGATCTCGCCGCGGAAATCAAAACCGCGCTGGAAAAGGATTACTACAAGCAGGCCACGGTGGTCATGTCAATGAATGTCGCCAGCCCGATTCTGGGGCGGATCTATATTTCGGGCCAGGTGCAAAAACAGGGTCCGCTGGACATCTTGGTCAACGAAAATCTGACTGCCAGCCAGGCGATTATGCGCGCCGGCGGTTTTTTGGATTTTGCCAAAAAAAAGAATGTTCAAGTAGTGCGCAGCACGACGGGACCGGACGGCAAAAAGCAGACGCAAACCTTCAATCTGAACATGGAGCAAATACTCGACGATGGAAAAACCGATCAGGACATCGTATTGCAGCCGGGCGACCTGATAATAGTCCCCTCGCGCCTGATCAACTTCTGAACACCACATTGAGCGAATCCCCAACGAACTGCCATGAACGAAGAACAAGGTTTGGTGACGCATGACCGCCACGCATGGACGGCGCGATTTTTTTCCCGGCTGCACCGCTACCGCAATTTGTTTCGGCGGCGCTGGTGGGTGCTGCTGTTTGGCACGGGCCTGGCGCTGGCGGCCATGGCCGTTTACACCCGGTTTGAGCCGCCGGAATTTGTCTCGGTGGGATCAATGATTGTCAGCATGAGGCTCAACATCCAGCAAGGCTCGCTTTACTCCGAGGACTTGAACAATTTCGTGGGCACACAAGCGGCACTGATGCAAGGCGTGCAAGTCCGGCAGCGCGCGCACGACCGCGTGGCCAACCAAAATCCGGGACTACAGTCCCAGCCACCGATGCTGACCGTCGGCGTGTTGCCGCGGACGACCATTTTTGTGCTGCGCGCCACCGGTGAAAATCCCGAATACACCAAGGTGTTTCTCCAGGCCTGCATGGAGGAATACACCAATCTCAAGAAGGAAATGGCGGAGCGGACCTCGTCCACCACCATCGCCGGGCTGACCGATCAGATGTTGCGGCTGGAACCGCAGTTGCAAAAGTGCGACGACGAGATGCAGTCATTTCTTGCCACCAACGACGCCGCGCTGTTGCAGGAAGCCAGCGGTGTGGGGACTTATCTGGTCGCCCTTTACCAACAAACTGCGACCGCCAAGTCGGAATACGATCTGCTCCAGTCCATGACTCTTGATCAGAGTCTCCTGCTGGAGCAGAATCAGGCGCCCGCGCTCACGGGCGGCGGCGTCGGCACGCAAGCCGGCGCGTCAATGACATTTGGCGGCCTGCTGGTCAACGCCGGCCTGGCCGAACAGTCTGGCTTGTTCTCCCCCAGCACCGTTGGCATGGAGTATCTGACCACCAAACAACAAATCCTGTTGTTGACGGCCCAGATGGAACGGTATGCCGAGTATCTCAAGCCGAAACACCCCCAGATGATTGCCTTGAGCCGTGAGACCAACCAACTGGGACAGATGCTGGACATCTACCGGCAACAGAGCGTGGAGCAACTGGACGCCAAAAAACACGCGATGGCGCTGCAAATCACAAATCTGGACAATCAAACAAAACAGTGGGGCGCGCAAAATCTTGATCTCTCCCGCAAGAGCGCGCAATACGCGCGCTTGAAGGGCAAGTCAGACCGGATTCAATCCCTTTACGACTCCCTGCTGGCCACGCTGGAAACCCTGGACGTCAACAAGGACATCAGCCCGGAAAGCGTCACCATTTACGAACCGGCAAGCGATGCGCTCCCGGACAAGACGCTGGCCAAGATACGACTGACGATTGCGGGCGTGATCGGCCTCGTTCTGGGCTTGGTCATGCTGTTGCTATTGGACCGGCTTGATGACCGGCTGAACAGTTTCATGGAATTGGAGGAGTTGTTTGACGAAGAGGTGCTCGGCCAGATTCCGCACGAACGCAAACCGGCCCACGGCGGCATGCTGCCCTTCGTGCAAGCCGACGATCAGCGGCATCCATTCATCGAATCGTATCGCAATCTCCGCTCATCGCTGCTTTACATGGCGCAAACCGGCACGCGCCCGCACACGCTGCTCGTCACAAGCTCCGTGCCCAGCGACGGCAAGTCCCTCACGGCGGCCAATCTGGGCATCACCCTGGCCATGGGCGGCGCGCGGGTGTTGCTGGTGGACGCCGACCTGCGCAAGGGCACACTGGCCGGCCGGTTCAATATCGAAGCCGACACCGGACTGACCGAAGTGCTGTTGCAGGGATTGGATTGGCGCTCATTGGTCAAGGAAACGCCCGTGGCCAATCTTCGATTGCTCCCGCGCGGCGCGACCACGCAACGCTCCAGCGAATTTTTCATCGGCCCGGTCATGGAAAAGTTCCTGCTGGAATCCAACAATGAATATGATTACGTCATAATTGACACCGCGCCGGTGATGGCGGCGGACGACGTGACCAGCCTGGCGCCGCGCGTGGATGGCGTGATTTTTGTCATCCGCGCCGAATACACCTCGGCCAGAGTGGCGCGCGCGGCGCTCGACATGCTCTATCAGCGCAAATCACGCGTGCTCGGCCTGGTGTTCAATTCCGTGCGCGCCACCGCCAGCGATTACTACTCCTACTACCGCTACCGGGATTATTACAAAACCGACCATGTCAAGCCGGTCAAGCCGGTCAAGCCGGCCGAGTGAGGCATGTCCGGCGGTTCGGTTTTATTTCCGCAAACGATTGTGGCTGAAAACAAAAATCCGACGCCAGCACCCCCGGTCGGCGATGGCACGCTGTGGTTCTGCCTCAAGTCGCAACCCAAACACGAGCACATCGCGGCGGCGCATCTCCGGCAAAACAGCGCGGTCGAGGTCTTCCTGCCGCGCATCCGTTTCAAACGCGCCACGCGACAGGGAACGGCTTGGTTGACGGAGGCGCTGTTTCCGGGCTATCTGTTCGCGCGGTTTGACTGGCAGTCCTGCCTGAAGCTGGTGCAACACTCCCGCGGCGTGCGCGGCGTGGTGCATTTTGGCGAACGCTGGCCCGCCATTCCCGAAGCAATCATCCGCGAATTGCAGCAGGCCGTCGGCACAACCGGGCTGCGCACCATTCCGGAAACTTTCGCCCCCGGCGATGAAGTGGAAATCACCGAGGGCGCGATGCGCGGCCTGCGCGCCGTCGTCACGCGCGTCCTGCCGGGCCGCGAGCGCATCGCGGTGTTGATGGAATTTCTGGGACGGCAGACCATGATTGAATTGCCGCGGCATTTCCTCATCAAGGAAGGCGACGAACGCGCGGCGATTTTTCCCGGCGGTTCAACGACGTGAAGCCCCCGACCTGCGGCTGAAGCTGAAAAGCGCCGCGCAGAACACCAGAAATAGAAAAAGGACGGAGTGAATCTGGAACGGAAAATCAAAGCGCGCCCCCAGCAAACATCCCGCCAGCGCCAGCCAGATTAAGACGACAAACCGCCGTCCGCCGCGAATGCCGCCCGGCACGAACCAGCGCAAAACCACGCACGCCAGCGCCGCGAGCAGCAGCGCCATTCCCAACCAGCCAAACGTGATGCGGGTTTCAAGCCAGTCGTTGTGCAACTGTTCCGGCCAGTATGTCGCGGGGGAAATGAGAAACAATTGAAAAACCGACCCGAAAGTTCCCGGCCCGGTGCCGAAGAGAGGATAGTCGGCGGCCATCGGCCTCGCGGCGTCATACATTGCTTCACGGTTCTGGTAGCCTTCGCCGATTTGTTCCATGCGCGGTTCCAACAAACTCCAGCCGAAATACCAGCCCAAAGCCAGCACCAGGACAAAGAAAATCCCCAGCATCCAAAGCGCGGAATGTGGAGTGCGGAATGCGGAACTCCGCACACCGCGCTCCGCGCTCCGCATTACGGACGCCGCCAGGAAAATCACAGCCAGAATGAGTATGCCCGCCGCCACCAGCGCGCCTTCGCGGCTGGTGGAAATGATCGGACAGGCGGCCATGATGGCGGCGCAAAACAACAACACATGATGTCCCGCCTTGCGGGACTGTCCGCCGATGCGCTGCAACGTCCACCAAAAACCGAGGCACACCGGCCAGAGCAAATTGAAGTATTGCGCGGCATTGGAACGGTAGGCATACGGCCCGAATTGAGCTCCGCCTTCCTTATGCACCTGCGGCTGCACCAGAAACAACAATTTGTTTGAACCGCTCGCGCGCTGGACGATGCATTCCAGTCCCAGCAGCGCGCCATTGATGCAAAGCAGCCAGAGCAATTGCCGCAGCCGGCCCGGCAGCAGCCGCGATGGCCCGCCGGAATCATCCTCACCGCCACTGCGAACGGCACGCTCCTCGGCGGTAGTCATGCCCAGCAGCCAGTCGCGAATCGCCCAGAACGAGGCGGCCAGTCCCAGATAAGTCCAGAAGGTGAACCATGTGCGGTGGCTGTCCAAGCTGTGCGGCAGCCACGCCAGGCAGCGGTGATATTCAAACAGCCGCGTGTCGGGATGATAGGTGGAACGCGCGTTCCAGGCGCTCACCAAACAAAAAGCCAGAACCGCCAGCGTCAATCCCGCCAGACTGCGGTTCAACAAACGCGCCAGCGGATGCCGGTGGCGGGTTTTCGTGGCGGTATGAATCGAAAAATTTTCCCAGCGCAGCGCCGTGTAGCCTTTTGCTCCGCGGATGAATAATTTCGCGAGCAACAAAATCCCCAGTGCGTAGCCCGCGATGTTCATCGTCCAGATGGACCACGCATCGGTCGTGCCAAAGGCCCACGGGCCAAAAACCAGCATCGGGAAGATGAGCATCCCGCTCAAATCATCGCAGATGCGATAGAGTTGGACGTCCGCCGCCCGCAGCGCGAAAAGCGAGCCGGCCAGCGACTTGATGCCGCCGCGCCTGACGGCTCGCGCGATTTGCGGTCCGCCCGGCGGTTGAATGGTGTCAGCCACACGCAAGATTGGAATCCAACGGGGCCAATTATCAAGCCCGAACCGACATGGGAATTTATGATTTACGATCTGCGATTTACGATTTACGATTTGGACAACGGATCGCGGCAGCCGCGCAATCATCAATCATCAATCGCAAATCATCAATTCAATGAGGACGCTGCACAAATATCTGACATTGCAGGTGCTCGCCGCGCTGCTGCTGACCGTGGCGGTGTTCACGTTTGTGCTGCTGCTCGGCACAGTGCTCAAGGAAATTCTCACGCTGCTCGTCAACGGCCAGGCGCGCCTCGGCACGGTGCTCGAAGCAATCGGCCTTTTAATCCCGTTCGTGTGCGTTTATGCGCTGCCCATGGGCCTGCTCACGGCAACGCTGCTCGTCTTTGGCCGTTTCAGCGCGGACCAGGAACTCACCGCCGCGCGCGCCAGCGGCGTCAGCCTGC